>JAHBAE010000116.1 GCA_018384485.1 Kiritimatiellia bacterium | reverse complement strand
GTGTTGACCGACCGAGTACATGATAATTTGATATAATATAGAAAATGATTTTCAAAATCGTCAACAGTAACATCAAGGAGGTCTTGCCGACGTAATGAAATAGAGGCGGATTAGGTAATCCGCTAAAAACAGATTTTGCGTAACTGCAAACGCGACGTTCTATTGAGAAGCCCTGCAAAGTTTTTTCAATGAGAGAACGACGAGTTGGCAGAGATGCGACCCTTTCGGGGGCGCATTCTCTTGCTGTCGTGTATTCTCTCATGGGTTTCTTGCAGGGCACCCTCAATAGAGTATGAGACAAGCAATGAGGGTGTGACCCCCGAATTCTTTTTCTCTCCGTTGCGTGGTAGGGCGGCCGCCCCGCGACCGCCGCATCGGCAAGGCAAAAAGGAGAGAAAAGTAATGGCACAGAAAAGTTTGATCGGTGAACTTCCGAAAATTCTTGAAGAAGGAAAGCGCGAGGCAGGGCGGCTTCTTGAGCGGCTTTCGGAGAGCGTGCGTGTCGGGCTTCAGACGAATGAACTTGTTCTTCCGGCGAAGGATGTTGACGGACTTTTTAAAGGGCGCGTGCCGACAATTGCAAATTCTGCTTTACCCTCGTGGATTGATTTTAACGCAGAGGCGCAGAGGCACAGAGAAACGCAGAGTGTGGATAGTTATAATAATTGGATCAATCGTCTCATTTATGGCGATAATCTTCTGGTGATGCAGGCGCTTTTGGCGGGGGATGAAAAAACGTCGCTTCCTTCTCTGCGCGGCAAAGTCGACCTCGTGTATATTGATCCGCCGTTTGATTCAAAGGCTGATTACCGGACGAAGATTCATCTTCCCGGGAGCGACATTAATCAAAAGCCGACAGTCATCGAACAGTTCGCTTATTCCGACACCTGGAAAGACGGCACGGCAAGCTATCTCAGAATGATTTGCCCGCGCCTTATTCTTTTACGCGAGCTTCTTGCCGATACAGGTTCAATCTATGTTCATCTCGATTGGCATGTCGGGCACTATGTCAAAATTTTGATGGATGAGATTTTCGGGAAGGAGAATTTTAGAAATGAGATTGTGTGGCATTATTCTGGTTGGAACAAAAAATTGTTGGCTTCATTCGAGAAACGTCATGATGTTGTCTTTATGTATTCTAAGGCACCTCGTCCAATATTTAACTCTTATTTTGAAAAATGGGGTTCGATTGAAGAATACGTTAAAAGGAGAAAGCAGAAGCCGCTAAAAGATGAAAATGGTCGTTGGTATGTTCTTTCTGATGCTGGAGGCGGAACACGAATAAGAAGATATTTAGATGAAGCGATTAAAGAAGGTGTTGTAGTAGATGATGTTTGGCATCTTGATAAAATAAATAACTCAGCCAAGGAATCTGTTAATTACGCCACCCAAAAACCCGAGGCGTTGCTTGAACGCATAATCAAGGCGTCTTCAAATGAAGGTGATCTTGTTCTTGATGTATTCGGCGGGTCGGGGACGACGGCGGCCGTTGCGGAGAAATTGGGTCGGCGGTGGATTTCGGCGGACATTGGAAAGCCTTCAGCGCTTATTCAACGTAAGCGATTTATTGATGCCGGCGTAAAGCCGTTTCTCTATCAGTCGGTCGGCGATTATCAGAAAGAAGCGTTCGGGGCGTCGAAACTTTTCAAACGGATCGGCGATTTGAGCGAGGTCGTCTTAAAACTTTTTGGCGCAGAGCCGTTTCCGGTTGAGAATTGTCCTACGCGAAACGCCGGCCAATTGCGAGAGACGCGAACGCTCGTTATTGTCGATTCGCCGAATAAGCTTACGAATGCGGCGAGCGTTAAACGCGCGGCGGAAGCGAAGAATACGGCGCTTGGCGGCGGATGGTCGAAGGTGGTGCTTCTTGGATGGAATTTTGCCTGGGATATTTCGCAGGCGGCGCAGATGTACAAGGACGTTGAAGTTTTGGTGATTCCGCCCGATTTGATGGATGCTTTGAAAAAGAGAGGATTTGCCGACTTAGCTTCAAGCGGAAAGGTGCGTTTTTCAAGTTTGCAGTATTTGAGTTTGAAGGGCGTGAGAGTGGAGGAAACAGAAAATAAGGAGCGGGTGATTGTTGAGCTGGGGAATTATGTGCTGCTCTCGCCCGACAATATTCCGCTCGATGAAAAAGATAAAGCTGTTTTGGCGGATGTCGCGAAAAACGATCCGCTGGCATTGATTGAATATTGGTGTGTCGATCCTGACTATAACGGCGAAACCTTCCGCAGCCTTTGGCAGGATTACCGCGACAATACGGCGAATGACGGCGATAAGGATCACTGCGTATTCTCGGCTGAAATAGTTGTTCCTAAAAAGCCAAAAGGAACACGCGTCGTTTGTGTAAAAGCAGTAGATGTTTTCGGCTTCGAAAGCATCGCAACATTGAGAGTGTGAGTGAGGGAAGAGGGAAGAGAAAGGAGAATTCTAAGTTGTGAAGAAGAATAGTGCGATGAATATGGGGCGACTGCCGCTTGCGTTTGCAAAGGCGGTGAGTGCGGCGGCGAATGCGGCGTTTGAGGACGGCTCAATGGCGGAGGCGGTTTCGCCGATTACACGGGAACTTTTAAAGTATTGGTTTGAAGAACCTTTTACGAATCGCCCGCTCAATTTTCACGAGGGACAGAAGCAGGCGATTTTAAACGCCATTTATTTACATGAAGTCGTTCGTGCCGAAACTCCGGCAGATGCATACGCGAAAATCGCCGAGGAATTACTGAATGAGGAGATGGGTGTTATCGCTGCTGAATTGGTGAAGGAGAAATATGCCTATCCAAAATATTGCGTGAAGATGGCGACAGGGACTGGTAAGACGTGGGTCATGCACGCACTTCTTATCTGGCAATACTTGAACGCAAGATATTTTTCATCCAATATCTCCGCGTCCTCTGCGTCTTTGCGTCTCTGCGTTAAAAATATTCCCGCTTTTACCAAGAACTTTCTTTTTGTCGCCCCTGGTTTGATTGTCTATGAGCGGCTTTTAGATGCGTTTTGCGGAAGGCGCATTGAGAATGGGGAAACGCGCGATTTTGCAACGAGCGACATCAAAAGCTGCGAATCGCTTTTTGTTCCGCCGCAGTTCCGCGAGGCATTGTATGGTTTTCTGCAAAGTTCGCTCGTCAGAAAAGAGGATTTTGGGCGAAAGGTGACGGGAGACGGTGTTCTTGCGGTTATGAACTGGCATGCGTTTTTGAACGAAGAGAACGAGAGTTCAGATGAAGATGGCGATGAGAAAAGTATTCTTGATGATCTCTTGCCGGCAAAGCCAGGGATAACGGCGGGAAACGCGCTTGAGTCTCTTGATGCGGAATTCTTGCGCGGAGGGCGACTTGATTTTTTGAAAGAGCTTCCCGATTTAATGCTTGTCAATGATGAAGCGCATCATGTTCACGGTAGCACGAATGAGGATGTTAAATGGCAGCAAGGTATTGATGCGCTTGCGGCGGGGAAGCGATTTATGCAGGTTGACTTTTCCGCAACGCCTTATCAGGCGACGGGCTCAGGAAAGACGGCGAGAGAAGATTTCTTTCCGCATGTGATGGTCGACTATGATCTTGCGACAGCAATTCGGCAAGGTCGAGTGAAGACGATTGTCATTGATCAGCGCAAAGATTTGACGGGGCAGCTCATTGAGCTTGATTATAATGCTGTTCGTGATGGGCGGCGTGTTGTGGGGTTAAGCGATGGGCAGAGGCTTATGCTGAGAGCGGGGTTGAGAAAATTGGAGTATCTTGAAAAAGAGTTTCAGGCGATTGATTCTAAGAAAAAACCGAAGATGATGGTCGTCTGTGAAGATACGGCGGTGACGCCTTTTGTCGCGGACTTTTTGTACAGTGAGGGCCTTTCAGAAGATGATGTACTTTCGGTTGATAGCAATAAGCAAGGGGAAGTTAAGCCAGATGAGTGGGAACGGATCAAGGGCCGGCTTTTCGCAGTCGATAAGCATGAAAAGCCGCGTGTCATAGTTTCTGTCTTGATGCTTCGAGAAGGGTTTGATGTCAATAACGTATGCGTTATTGTGCCGCTTCGCGCCTCAAGCGCTCAGATCCTTTTGGAGCAGACGCTTGGGCGCGGACTGCGGCTTATGTGGCGAGAAGTCGAGTATCGAGAGACAAAGGAACGTGCACGTCATCAACTTCTTGTTGAGAAAGTAGAGCCATGCGCTGTTCTTGACTTTCTATACATTATCGAGCATCCTGCGTTCGCTGCGTTTTACGACAAAATGGCGGAAGAAGGTCTTGTCGGTGCGCAGACTGTTGATTCTAAGACAGGTGGAGGAACAGATGATCTTGTTCGCTCGGAGTTGAAGGATGAGTATCAGAAATGGGATATGTTCTGGCCGCTCGTCTTGCGAGCGAGCGAAGAAATATTGGGAGGTGGAGATTTATCTGATGCTCGGCTTGAGCCGTTTACGTTTTATCCGCTTTCGCAGCTAAAGGAAATATTCGCGAAACCTGGCGAAATTTTTGTAGGCAAGGAGTTGCTCGTTAAGACGCAATTTGGAGAGTATCGTGTTCATGCCAATCTGTTTAATGCGCAGAGTTACAACGACTACATACAGCGTGTTGTTGATTCTATATCGAGGCGTTTTTTGCGTGTTGGAGGAAAGGCGACGAGGGCGTTGCCAGCATTGCAAGTTAATTTAGCGGCAATCGCCTCCAAGGTTGATGTTTTTATTCGTGAGCGTCTTTTTGGTGAGGCTTTTGATCCGTTTCATGATGACGATTGGAAGGTGCTTTTGTGCTTGAATGGACTTGTGACAGAACATATCATTAAACAAGTAGGAGAGCTCGTATACAAAATTGAGACAGGAATAACGCGTACGACATCAGAAGTCAAGAAACTCTGGTTTTCGTCAGTTTCAAGCTTGATTGTCCGCAAAAGTGCATCGGTGGAACTCACGAAGACAATTTATACTCTGACGGGCTATCCAACTCATGGTGGAGGGCTGGAAAAGGACTTTTTGGAGTTTCTTGATCGTGATGGTGCGGTCGAGCGATTCGTCAAGATCAATGAATCAAAGCATATTTTTGCGCGGCTTGCGTATTTACGGAAGGATGGGCTTCTTGGCGAGTATATTCCAGATTTCCTTGTTGCGACGGCTGAGCGGATATTCATTATCGAAACGAAGGCTGAGAAAGATAAACAAGACGCGAATGTGCAGGCCAAACGCCTTTCGGCGCTTGAGTGGTGCCGTACGATAAACGCATTGCCGCCTAGAGAGCGAGATAATCGTGAATGGGGATATCTTCTTTTGACGGACAAGGATTTCTATGCGTATCGTAGCGCTAATGGAACGTTCAAAGATATTTGTCAGATTGCGGAATTGACGGAGGCGGGATTAAAAGGGGAGTTTTTCTTCTGTTAATCACAAAGGAAGAAGCATATGGATCCGGATCAGGAACTCGCGAGAGAACGTCATCGAAATCTCACGATCTAGAAAGAGGCGATGGCTCTCGTCTGGATCACTTGCGGAACTTGATACGCAACTGATCATCGCGGAGATGCAAGGCTACGCACCGTACGCACACGAAATGAAGTCTTGAATCAGAGGACTCATGGCAGCCATTCGCAAGTTTGCGGCGGCACTTCGGAAGTAAAGACATTGCTCAGTCGGCGACGGGCGGGGACCCGTCGCGTTTAGAAAAAAAAAGCTCAGATGCACTTTTGCTCAGATGCTCAGATGCCGAGGTCGGTCAAGACCGCGCAGCGGTGTTGACCGACCGAGTACTACGGCCAACGCATCAAAAATTCCTTCTCCCCGCTGACGCGAGGTAGAACGAATTTTTGATGCGTTGGAAGTGTTCCAGCAGCCAGCAGCCAGCGTTC
>JAHBAE010000115.1 GCA_018384485.1 Kiritimatiellia bacterium | reverse complement strand
GGAGTCACAGAGGCAGTCTTAGCCGAGGCTACGGCTAAGCTTCCCGGTTTTCAGCTTTCATCGAAGCAGATTAACGGTATCGATCGCAAAACATGCTCTATACTTAAACTGTACGCGTCAGGCAAACTTCCAGCGAACTTCCTTGAAGTTATGGCCTGTCCCGGCGGCTGTGTAAACGGACCGTGCTCCCTTTCGTAGAATGTTTGAATGTTGGAATGTTTGAATGTTGGAATGAGGGTTTAGAAGGTTTGGTTCTTCATCAAATCTTTAACTAGTAACTTCACGTCCTTCTACCGGCACACTATTATACCATTCGTTCGCATCGCGGCAGGCTGCCGTTCGTCGTATACTTTTTGATATAATACAAGGTATGCAAGAAATACATGCTGTAGTCGCAGGGGCAGGCATCTGGGGGTGCACTCTCGCCAGAAGACTTGCCGAAAAGGGAATGAAAGTTCTCGTTGTAGAATCACGCCCTGTAGTTGGGGGAAATGTCCGTTGCGAAATAGATCCCGAAACTGGAATTGAAATACACCTTTACGGGTCGCACATATTTCATACTCACAACGATAAAGTGTGGTCGTTTGTGCGCCGCTTCGTAGAATTTAATGGCTATCAGCACAAAGTGATGGCACACTTCAAGGGTAAAACTTATTTTCTTCCTCTTGGGCTTTCGCTGATTAATAAATTTTTCAACACGGAGCTTAAACCTTGCGAAATCGCCGCGTTCATGAAAGATGAAAATAACTCAAAAGCCATTTTTGACGCTTTCTTCCGCGGCTACACTTCGAAACAATGGGGGCGCGATCCAGAAAGCATCGACCCGAGCATTATTCGCCGCGTTCCCGTGCGCGAAAACTATGACGTGAATTATTTCAACGATTACAATCAGGGCATTCCCCTCTCTGGATACAACTCGCTTTTTGAAAGACTTCTCGACCATCCTAACATATCTCTTGAATGTGGCAGAGCATACCGCATTGGAGATTTTCCGGGGACGAAAGTCTATTATAGCGGGCCTGTCGACAAGCTCTTTAACTACAAGCTCGGCGAACTTCCATGGCGAAGCTTGAAATTTGAAACGGAGACTCTTGATATTTCCGACTACCAAGGGACGAGCGTCATCAATTATCCAGATATCTCCGTTCCATATACGCGCATCCATGAATTCAAGCATTACCACCCTGAATGCAAAGACACGATGACAATGGCGAAAACTATCATAATGCGCGAGTTCCCCGCCGCATGGAAAAACGGAGATGAGCCATATTATCCAATTTCCGACAAATCATCGCAGGAGCTTTCGGGAAAATACCTTGAGGAAGCGGCGAAGATACCGAATCTTGTCGTCGGTGGGCGTCTTGGCGGTTATAAATACCTCGATATGGATCAGGCCATGGCTGCTGCGCTTGAGCTTGAAATATGATCTTTGACAAACGAACCAACCGCGTTTAAAAAGAATAAATCAAATAGGAGAGAGAGAATGGCAAACACCTACGAATGCGTCGTCATGAAAGAGGCTTACGGCGGAAAAGGCGAAGTAAGGCTTGAAATGCTGCTCGGAGAAACTGAGCTTAAAGACAAATGCGGCCTCTTCGCCCGCGTTACTATTCCTGCCGGCTCTTCGCTCGGCTATCATGAACATCACGGTAACGGCGAGAGCTACTATATCATCTCGGGCGAAGGCATCTACGACGACAACGGCGTAAAGCGTACGGTGAAGGCGGGAGAAACGACTTGGACTGGGGACGGTTCTGGTCACGGGCTCGACAACACAGCCGGCAAAGAAGACCTCGTATTCATCGCGCTTATCGTCAACAAATGATTGAAAGAAGTTTTAACATGAATAAAATCCGTCATCTCAGATTACGGGAAATTCAAGTTTAAAAAAATCATAAAATTCCCCCTTGCGCGGCGAGGGGGAATTATGATATACTACGCTTGTTTTCGTGATGCGAGGATAACTCAGTTGGTAGAGTGCCACCTTGCCAAGGTGGTTGTCGCGGGTTCGAATCCCGTTCCTCGCTCCAAAATCAAGGTGAGATGGGGGCGTAGCTCAGTTGGTAGAGCAAGTGACTCTTAATCACTGGGTCCAGGGTTCGAATCCCTGCGCCCCTACCATTTCGATTCTTGATTCCCCAGCGGCTAGGTAGCTCAGTTGGTAGAGCAACGGACTGAAAATCCGTGTGTCGCCGGTTCGATCCCGGCCCTGGCCACCAATCTTCAGTTTAAGAAACCTCGCGAAAGCGGGGCTTTTTTATTACATAGCGGAATGAGGTCTGTCCCCATCTTTCGGGGTCTGTCCCCACGTGAATTGGGGTCTGTCCCCATTTTTTAGAGGAATTATCAGTGTTCTTCTTCGTGGAAGGTGCCGTCCGCATGAAAATGACCTGCATTAGGCTTCTCACCGTAATTAAGCGCTATCTTTAGCTCGTATGCACCTTTTGTAACTACCTCAACCTCTCCGGAAGGCAATCCCTCCACAGCCGTCCATGGACCGCTCTGCTCGCCTGGAATTACATCTATTGCAATAAAACACCCTTCTTTTTTACTATCCTTGATAAACACAGTCGGCTGTAAACCTACTAAAACAACTGCCTTTGACGGCACAACGCTTTTCGCCTTTCCGCCTCCGCCCAAAAACACTTCTGCTTCCGCGCGCGCTCCCGCAATCGCACCAATCTCATCCCTAAAATTCACATATACCGGCACGAGCCCCGTTCCATCTCCCACTCCAAGGCGCACCTCACCTGAGAACTTTCCTACCTTTGCCGCCATGCCCTCCTTAAGCTTTTCTGCATCGGACGCTGGAGCAAGCGCCTTAAAACGAAGGGATTGAGGGCGGACAATTTCAAGAACCTTCCCACCTATCTCAAGCCACTCGCCCGCTTTAGCTGCAAACTTATCTACCAAGGCATCACTCTGGGCGCGTACCGTTATAACACCGCCTTTTTCCTCGAATCCGCCAACCAATGCCGCTCTTTCTGCACGCTTGACCGCAAGCTCGTTTTCAAGCGCGGCATTTCTCGTTTTTATTTTACGATAAACCTCAAGGCGTTTCTCAAGTACTGAAATCTCATTTTCTCTCACAACGAGATCTGGAGAGGAAACGGTAAAAAGCACATCCCCTTTCTTTACTTTTGCAAGCGGCTGAACAATAATGCGAAGATGCCCAGCAACAGGCGTTGCCGCAATCTCACGCGCATTAGGCATCAGTTCATAACGCCCGGGAAGAGACACGCGGGAAGAGATATCTCGCTTCTTAACCTTCACCGTTTCAAGAGCCATGCTGCGCTGAACGGCAAGCGGAACAGTGACGACTCTCTTCTTATTAGAGTAATGGTCTTTATGTTCTTTATTGCAACTTTTATGTGTATGCGCCTTTTCATTGTTATTATTCTTCCCTGCGCACTCAAGCACCTTTTCATGACTGCTATGGTGATCACCTGCGCACTCATGCGCGCAATCACACCCGCAGAGACAAGAGCACACAAGAATAAATGCAAGATTGTTTTTCATCGTTTTACTCCTTATTTAAACCTTTCAAGTTCCGCCGCCTGAAGCGCCACGTCACGCCGCCAGTCAGCTTCCGCCAATTGCTGTTCAAGAATCTCCTCGCGAAACACGAGATAATCAAGCATTGATAGCTCACCAAATGCGGCAAGCTCATCAACTTCACCGCGTTCGCTGCGCGGAACTTGAGGGTGCCCTAAAAGACGCTCAAGCGCAGAATATGCCGCCGCCGCATCGCATACAAGCGCACGCCAGATATCTATCGCATTTAGGCGCGTTTCATCTCTCTTGGCAACTGCCTCGGCAATTCCTTTGCGATTGCGATTCCAAAGCGGCAACGTCACCCCAGCAACGAGCCCTATGCGGCCGAGCCCTTCTTCATTCGCATAAGCCGGGCCCAATTTTAAATCAGGATACTGCTTGCAAATCTCCGCGGCGAGCGCCTTCTCGCTCCCTCTTGTCTCCGCCAGCGCCACCGCCACATCAACATGATAAACAAGAGATGATGCCTCCACCGGTTTTATTTTTTCTCTTGATACCAACTTGGGAGTAAACGAAATCGCAATCTTCGCCCCTGGCATGAGGCCTGTCAGATGCAGGAAACGCTTTTCCGCCTCAGATATTTCGCGCGTCACATCCATCAGCATGTGGCGCTTCGCGTGAGTGGCGCGATTTACACTTGCCCACTCCCCTGGGGAAACCTCGCCTGCCGAATAAAGTTTCTCAACCGTTGCGCGCGCTTTCTCTATGCGCGCATCGCCATCATATTTCTCCAGGATGCGCCTTTTCTCATGAAGGGCGGACAAAAGAATCGCACACTTACTTGCATCCACAGCAAGAGCGCGCTCTGCGGAAAGAATGCGAAACTTATCAGCCTCCTTATATGCATTCGCAGCCTCCGTTTCTTTTTTCAACGCGCCAGAGAGCGGAATCGTGAATGCAAGCGAGGCACCTCCTATGATAGGATGATCGCTAGGATTTATTATGCGCATCAAATCGAAATCGAGTGACGGATCTTCCCACCAGCCATACTCCTTTGCAACCATTGCTGAGTTCGCTGCTTTAAGGCGAAGCGCATTTATTTCTCGATTTCCGATAAGCGCGAGGCGCACGGCATCATCGGGAGAAGAAATGCGCACTTCGTTAGTAACCCCAACACACATCTCATCTTGCCAATTTATCGCATGTGACTTATAACTTTGACAACCAGCAAGAAGCATGAGGCACACAAAAGAAACAACGCTCTTCGAAGAGAGAGATGATGAAAAACCAGTGCCAAAAACTAATGTTGCCGCAGGGAGCACAACGAGATTCAAAAGCGTAGAGCCGATAATTCCTCCGAATTGCACAACGGCAAGAGGAGCTAAAAGCTCACCGCCTGGTTTGTTCGAAGCAAGAATTATAGGGATAAGTCCTATTACCGTAGTCAGCGATGTTAAGATGATAGGTGTCATGCGTTCAATTGAGCCCTCCTTCACGGCAGTTTTCAAATCACAACCGCCGGCAATGCGTTCACGATAACAATTGAGCAGAAGGATTCCATTGCGCAATGTAAAACCAACTACCGTAACGAAGCCAACTAAAGATGAAACAGAAAGAACTCCGTCCGTTAAGGAAACGGCGGCAACGGCTCCCACAAGAGCGAGCGGAACATTCAAAAAAGCAATAGACGCGGCGCGAGCAGAGCCGAGAGCAAAAACAAGAATGAAAAATATCGCCACGACTAAACCTGCCCCAAGGAAAAGCAACCTCCCTTCTGCGCTTTCACGCGCCTCATAACTGCCGCCGAAAGAAACATCGCATCCAAAGGAGGCTGCTATCGGTTTGATGCGCCGGCTCATCTCTTCAACAAGCGTGCCCGTATCAACGCCAGGGGCTGGATTGCATGAAATAAGGGCCTTTCTCCGGCCTCCCTCGCGAAGCATCAAATTTGGCGTCTCCTCCTGCGCGACTCGGGCGACTTCTTCAAGTTTAACGCGCTTTCCTTGGCGTGATGAAATAACTAAAGATTTCACATCTTCCGCAGAACGGGAATCATCATCGCCCTCAAGAAGCACTCTGACGGCGCGGCGGCGGATGCCATTGCGGACTTCGCCGACCTCAACTCCGTTAAACGCGGCCGAGACCTGCTCGCCAGCTTCGCGCGGAGTTATACCTGCCTCCACAAGAGAAGGCATATCGTAATCAACGCGCAGCGACCTAACTGCGATTTCACGATTGGCGCGCACGTCGGCAACTCCTTGCATCGCTTCGAGTTCTGTTTTTATTTTCGCCGCCGCCTCTCTTAACACATCGACGTCTTCGCCGAATATGTTAACTGCCAATTCGGCTTCCGTGCCGGAAAGAACGGCACTAATGCGATGAGCGATTGGATAGCCTACTACAAGCGCAATGCCTGGGATATCCGCGAGCCTTTCGCGAATAGCGGAGCGAATAGAGCGCGTGTCACAATTAAGATCTACGCGAACGACAAACTCAGAACTTGAAACGGGTTCGGCATGCTGGTCGCGCTCGGCACGACCCGTACGGCGCGTAACGGAGAGAACGCCGGGAATCGACATCATAACAGGCACCGCGGCTTCGCTGATGCGCTCAGTCTCAACAAGCGATGCGCCCGGCGGAAGCGAAATCATGACATTAAACGAATCCTCCCTGAAAGGAGGTAGAAAACTCGAGCCGAAACGAGACGCGACATGAATGGAATATATTGAAAAAACCAAAGCAAAAAAAAGCACCGTTTTAGGAAGGCGCATTGCAAATGCGAGAAAAGGCCTATAAACAAATTGCATGACGCGAACGCCTACCGAGACCGTTTTTTCCGCGGCGGAAGTTCTTCCAGGGGATCCGCCCAGGCGAAGTAGCTTTGCAAGAGCGGGAACCGCCGTAAGCGCCGCGACGAGCGACATCGCGAATATGCAGATGTACGAAAAGGCAAGCGGCCGGAAGAATTGCCCTTCAAGACCTGAAAGAAGCAAGAGAGGAATGAAAACAAGAATTACGATAGAAGAGGAAAAGATAACGCTCGGCGCTACGGATGAGGCGGCGGAAACTACCACCTCAGAAATTGGGCGGCGGACGCTATCGTCAAGCGCGGCATTTTCGCCTAACTTGCGCCGGATTACTTCGGTAAAGATTATTGCGGCATCAACTATATCTCCAGCAGCAACAGCAAAACCGCCGAGAGTCATAACATTGACGCCGAGATTGAAGGCCGGGAAAAGAGCAAGGCCAAGAAGGACTGAAAACGGCATTGTGAGAAGAACAACCGCAAGGGTGCGCAGCTCGAGCAATGTAACGAGAAGAACTATCACCACGATTAGGACAGCATCGCGAACAACGTCGCGCCCACCAGCAATAGAGGCGGAAATAAAATCAGCTTGCCTGTATGCGTCTGTGTGAACCTCAATTCCTGAATTTGCATCTGAGGCGGAAAAATCCGAAAGAATCTCCTCAATCTTCGCCGTGAGCGAGGGGGTGTTGCCGCCGGGCGCTTTTTGCACAGAGAGAATTACGGCCTCACGTCCATTGTAGGAAGCACTGCCGCGGCGGCGCTCACCTGCGACTGTGACATCGGCAATATCGCCAAGGCGAAGCGCAGCACCTGTCGACAAAATCACGGGTGTAGATTTAAGAGCCGCAAGAGTATCTGCGCGCGACAGTTGGCGGAGCGGCACCTCATCGCCTGACACGTCAGGAAGATAACCGCCGCTTAAATATGTCCTAGAATCTCGGGCGGCTTCGATAATGTCAAAAAGCGAAAGGCCGGAAGCGGCCGCGCGTTGCGGATTGGCCGATATGCGAAATTCTGGGAGGCGACCGCCCATAACGGCTACCTCTCCAATACCAGGCACGGCCATTAATCTATTGCGCAGGTCATACTCGGCGATTTCGCGAATATTCAGCATTGAAGTTTTTGCATCTTTAGGCGTAAGCGCTACAAGAATGATTTCACCTGTTACAGAAACGACTGGGGCGATTTGCGCATGCGCCTCGGCCGGAAGAGAATCTTGCACGCGGGAGAGCCTGTCGTAAACATCGAAACGGGCGCGAGAAAGTTCGACATTCCAATCAAAATCGACCCAGACGAATGAAAGTCCGCCGCTTGAGCTTGAGCGAACAGTGGTGACGCCGGGAATGCCGTTAACGGCAGATTCAATAGGAATAGTGACAAGCTGCTCCACCTCCTCGGCTGTGAGCCCGCCGGCTTCCGTCATTATTGTAACGCGCGGCATTGATATATCTGGAAATACATCTACGCCAAGGTCTCTCCATGCGCAAACGCCGAAGGCTGCTGCGACAAGGATGGCGGCTATTATTGTTTTTGGGTTTCCTACTATCAGTCTAAAAATCCGAGACATAAAATGCTTCGTTAGATATTTTTCAAATACCATAAGGCTTTTGCCTATGGAGGAATATTAGATGGCAGTTCCATCTAACACATCTGAAAAACGGGCGCTTAAGAAAGCGGATAAAGACGATTGGAAAATACAATATATAACCCGCGCAATAGAGGTGGGCTAACTGCGGCAGAATATGTCAGAAAAGGAATCGTACTCTCAGAGAACAAAAATTCAACAACGGGAGGAAGTGCTACTACAAACTGAGGAGTATTCACAGATGTTTGCGGCAAAATAGGCGCGTCGAATTGAATATTTAAATGAGCGCAGGTCTCTTCAGTTTCACTTGAGCATTCATGGCAATGTTCGCCACAATTATCAGGATCGCTATCGCAGAGGCACAACTGCATGCTTCCATTCACGCAAAAAGCAAGAAAAAACGCGGCGAGCAAGCAAATTGCGCCGTCTAACATTCTCCTAGCCTTTTTGAAAAACTTCATGCGCACATTCTATCAAATCCGCGTCCCCGCCGTCAACCTGCAACCCCGTTATGATATAATAACCATCAAAAGATGGGGACAGACCCCATACATTTTATATGTTGGTTTTGTTCATTGATGTTTCGCAAGTCTCCAGCCATGAGTTGCATATCCCAATTCTTCTACCTCTCTAACTGAAACACTGATAACATTTAGTTGCTTCTTCATTATAGCAGCGGCATCTCGCACAAATTCAAAACTTCCGAATACCTTTCCATCTCCAACTTGTACGACCCGCATCAACAAACGTCTTTCTCCAGATATATCTCCATTGAATGGCTCAGGCGCAGGAGCAATCCAGCTCCACTCATAATCTGCTGCCCGACTCACTATGCCTGCTCGAACTGGATTTAAGTAAACATAGCGCCGGCACACTTCAAGATATCTGCCTCCTTCAATTAACGTTGATTTAAAACGCCCACTCCAAATTGAGCCCGTATATTCACGCTCTCTCTTAAAGCGTATATTAAATACTTCCTTAAACGTCTTCATAAACTCACTTATATCATTCATCCGATCACATAAACGCTTTTGCTCAGCCTCCACCATATCATCATGCCCTAAAGAGCGAAACCTTTTCCACCGCAAGGCAAGTTCCTCTGCCGCTCGCTCACCTTTTAAAATTGCAACTCTATGAAGAATCTCATCTTCTGAAATAGGATCCGTTCCTCGCACAACCTTACATACGACATGAAAATGATTGTTCATTCCTACATACGCTTCAAGAATTATACCGCTGAAAGCAGCAGCCCTTTTTAATGCATCAACAAGCGCTGTTTTCATTTTCCCTTTTTCAAAGAGAAACTTCTTATCATTCGTCTGCGACATAAGATGATAATATGCAACTCCTGCACCAGTCCTTTTCAAACGAGTCGTTCTTGCCATTATCTAACCTCCTACTTATTTAAATCCTATGTTTACTAGCTGGGGACAGACCCCAGAAAAAGGGTGGGGAAGGCGGGGTGGGCCCCGCCTGGATCATGCGGCCTTGCCGCTCTTGGGCTTCTGCACACTACGAGGAGCCTCTTTTGTTTTTGCCGCTATCTCTTCCGTAACAGAAGGATTGCTCTTCAAAAACTCTATCGCGGCAAGCATCCCCTGTGCTAACTGGACATCACCGAATGATAACCAACTGCCGCGCTTCTCTACCACACCTCGCGCCAACGCCGCATCTAATACAGAACCCTCATACGAAATTCCACAAGAATAAAGAATGTCAAACTCCGCCTCTGTAAAGGGAGAAGCAACCTTATTCTTCACCACCTTTACTCTCGTGCGGTTGCCGACTATCTCTCCTGCTGCGTTCTTTATAGCTCCAATCCTCTGCACCTGCAACCTGCATGTTGCGTAAAATTTTAACGCTCGCCCGCCAGGCGTAGTTTCAGGACTGCCAAACATAACGCCGATCTTCTCCCTAACTTGATTTGTAAAGATACATAGCGTGTTCGTCTGATTGAGCACACCCGTAAGCTTGCGCATCGCCTGGCTCATCAGCCTTGCCTGCAACCCAACATGACAGTCGCCCACATCGCCGTCGATTTCAGCCTGCGGAACAAGAGCGGCGACAGAATCAACGACTATCACATCAACAGCGCCTGACTTTGCCAACTGTTCACATATCGTCAACGCCTCTTCCCCGGAATTCGGCTGCGATACTAAAAGCGAAGCGAGATCTACCCCTATTTTAGCCGCATAACCTGGATCTAACGCATGCTCCGCATCAATAAATGCCGCAGTCCCTCCAGATTTTTGGACATTTGCTACCACATGAAGCGCAAGCGTCGTTTTCCCTGATGATTCATGCCCGTAACACTCCACTATTCTTCCGCGCGGCAGCCCTCCCACCCCGAGCGCAAGGTCAAGCGAAAACGCCCCAGTCGAGATTGCCTCAACACCCTTCCCCGGCCCGTCGCCAAGCCGCAAGACAGACATTTCGCCAAACTCCTTCCTTATCATCTTGAGAACTTCCTCAAGTGCAGAACCCATCCTACTCATACTTCTAATTCCTTTCTCTTTTTCCACGGCATCTTTAAAAACCGCAGATGTTAACACCACTTAACAAACCTCTCTCGCGTGCAAAAAAGATTCACTCGCTCGATATGGTCTATAACCGGCCGCCCTCCTTCAGGCGTTCCGAAGATTTCTATGACATCAAAGCGGTAAGCACCGATATAACGACGCTTCCGCCGCCATGCATTGCACGCGATACGGAGATTCTTCTTTTTATTCTTATTTATGCTCTGCAAACGACGACTGTACTTCGAAAGCTCCGCATGCTGCTTAACCTCCACAAATACAACCGTGTCTGTTTTGCGCTCCCTCGCGACAATGTCAATCTCAAGCCTTCTATCGCGTTTGACTGGCTTGACATTTCTCTCCATTATCTCGAAGCCGCCGCGGCGGAGATACTCCACCGCGACTTCTTCGCCCCATCTGCCGCGCTTAACACTGACATTCTCAGCATCAGGCCGCAGCATCGCCATGCCCCTTCTTAACAGACTCCGCCGCTTTCGCGTAACCGCTATAAACAGACGGAATGCCAAAACAGACAAACGACATTATCCCACGAAACGCCTCATCAATTCCAAGCGCCTCGCTGTGAGAGAAGAAAAACTTTGCAGAAAGCTCACCGCCTGATGCCAGCGTGCGATTGATTACAAGCGAATATCCGCCAACATCAACCGAATGCCTTAAACTAATTTTTGTCACTCCCGCCGAAGAGGTGTGATATAAGCCTTTGCCGTTTTCAATAGATTCGCATTCTCCCCTAAAAACTTGAAGAAATGCACAAAGGTCAGAAAAGCCAAGCTTTACCACAAGCGCATTCGCCCAATCAAACGTCGGGTATACAGGCGCCTTTCCCTTTCTATCGCCAATTGTAGCTTGATTTGCTATTTTCAACATGACACAACCCTCACGATCGGCATGTGCAGGAATCATTTCCATTTTTAGAGCGCTTCCTGCTCCCTGATTGTTTGCGTGATAGAGCGCAAAAGCAGGACGAAGCTGTACCGTTGCGCCTTGTGACTGATTGTTGTTGTTCATACCTTGTTTCCTTTCTTTTTTAGTTCACGGTTTTTCCGTTGAAATCATATCCAGCAAGAGTTCTGCTCCTGATCCAAATGACGCATCTGGAACGCCGAGCTCAGATGCGCCTCACTTACACATTCGACGCCGTCAAGGTCGGCACATGTGCGGGCAATTCTCAATATCTTATCGTATGCCCGCGCAGAAAGGCCAAGCCTGCCAATCATCCTGACAAGCTTCTCGCATTCAACCGATGTAAGCTTGCATATATCAGGAAGATCAGCCCCCTTCGCATCGGCATTCGTGTAAATGCCATGTTCGCCGCGATAACGTGCCGCCTGCACCGCGCGCGCCGCCTCAACCCGTTCGCGAATCGCCGCGCTCGGCTCCCCCTTCGCCATGGTAGGCAATGCCTCGACTTTCACAGGAGGCACTTCTATCTGAATATCGATACGATCAACAAGAGGCCCGGATACTCGGCTTTGATACTTCATAACTGCGCCTTGAGAACAACGGCAATGACGCTCAGGATCGTTATAATACCCGCACGGACAAGGGTTCATTGCAGCAACCAGCATAAATCGAGATGGGAAATCATGCGCCGCGGCCGCTCGCGAAACGCCAACGTGCCCGTCTTCAAGAGGCTGGCGAAGCACCTCAAGCGCATTACGAGGAAATTCGGCAAACTCATCAAGGAACAAAACTCCCCGATGAGCAAGCGAAACCTCGCCCGGCACGGGGCGCGCCCCGCCGCCCAAAAGACCAATCGAGCTTACTGTATGGTGCGGAGCGCGGAACGGGCGACGCGTGACGAAGCCGCTTGCGCATTTCTCGCGCCCCGCAACAGAATGGATGCGGGAGATTTCAAGAGCTTCTTCCACCGTAAGCGAAGGGAGGATCGACGGAATCCTGCGCGCAAGCATCGTCTTGCCAGAACCAGGAGAGCCGACCATAAGAATGTTATGCCCGCCCGCAACCGCCACCTCAATCGCACGACGAGCGGCGAACTGACCCTTGATATCGGAAAAATCCTCCCCAGTATCAACTGCTCCGCGCACAAGAAAACTTAAATCAGTGCGTCGGGGCTGAATGACGAGCGTGCCATTTAAGAACTGAACAGTTTCCTGCAAAGACCTTACGGCTATAACGTCAATCCCCTCCACGACACTCGCCTCGTCAGCATTTTCAAAAGGGACAACCATCACTCGGCGGCCGATGCGCTTCATCTCAAGCGTCATTGGAAGAATACCTTTTACTCTGCGCACTTCACCTGAAAGAGCAAGCTCGCCGGCAAATGCATATTCATCGAGCTTCTCATTCATCACCCTCCCCATAGCGCGCAAAAGCCCCACCGCTATTGGTAAGTCGTAAACAGGCCCTTCCTTCTTTACATCGGCAGGAGCAAGATTAACCGTGATGTCCAACTCCTTCTTTGAATCGAGCCCCTGACTTTTCAGAGCAGTTGGAATTCTATCCTTCGCCTCTTTAACAGCTTGATCGGGAAGCCCCACTATTGCAAATGACGACGTGCCAACGGTAGAGAAGACTTCTATCTCCACCGTCTGGGCATCCACTCCGCTCACCGCCGCAGAATAACATTTCGCCAACATCAATAAATCCTTTCCGCCATCCATTGAGGGATGACGGTGTGTATGTTAGCAAACGAAATGCGCGGCTGCCTTCGGCCGCGCATAGTTTGACCTGATGAAAAAATCAGGCTATCATCAGGCTATCATCAACCTTGCGGCGAAGCCCCTTGCGTGCGCTCCGCCTCCTGCGCATTGTAGCGGGCGGATGCGTATTCAACAAGCGCGTCAACGGAGCGGTTATAAAGCTCCGCATCTGGCAAATCGCCGAAGAGAACCTCACGACGGCGCAGAATATGGCGAGAATGATAAAGCCCGCCGAGCGAACCGCACTCTTCAAGAGCATCGCGCACCGCAATGAATGTTTTCTCTTTCACAGTGCCTTTCTCCACCTTTACGCTCGCTTCAATCATCAAGGAAAGAGGAATCGCATAGCCATGCGGCAAGCGAAAATCGCTCTGCTCTTCAAGACGGACGGCAAGCTTCTCTGCAATCGGCTCTACCTTATTCTTCCGCCGATACTCGACTACCGCTTCAACCATCCGTGCGAACGCGTCGTAATCGCGCTGAGCATAACGCGGGGCCTCCTCGCAGAAAACCTTGCAAATCGATTTGTCGAGAATGGCCAAGCACGCTATCTCGCCCGTTCCTGCGCGCCAAACGCCTTCCATTACAGTTTGGACAAAACCGACATCTATGACGACAGCAGCCGGCATGGAAGGAAGGCTTATGACATCCTTGCGCCCGCAGCGATCAAGCAGCGATGTTGTTGCAAATGCAGCGCCTGTCATCGCGGCGGGAGTTGTAGGCATACGCACGACTTTTATGCCGCCAAGCTGCGCAGCCGCCCAGCCTACGAGATCAAAAACCACGCCGCCGCCGAGAGCGAGAATGCAATCCCCTTCTCCAAGACGCCTGCGCACAACCGTATCAAGAATGGTAAAGGCCGACGAAAAGTTTTCGTATTTAACTTTCTCTCCGCCGGGGATGACAACGGCCTTCCCGGCGATTGAGAGACCATGGTCGTTCATATAGCGGCCGATCTTCGGCCCAAGCTCCGCCGTGTGTGAGACGACATTGGAATCAGCAACCAAAAGCACCTTCCCGTTTTCCCCGAGATTCTCCTTCAACACCTCAGCAAGGACATCCGATTCGCCGAATGAATCCTGCACAATCTCAACGCGATAACCTAACAAGTTCCTGCGCATGTCTTTTAACGGCGTCGGATGGACCTTCACCGCCCATCATACGGGCAAGCTCGGCCACACGCGCCTCTCCTTTCACTTCCTCTATTTCAGTACATGTCCTACCAGCAGACACTTTTTTGGAAACTGTAAAATGCTTCTCCGCGAAAGCGGCGCTCTGCGGAAGATGCGTAATTGCGACAACTTGCCTGCCGCGTGACAACGACCTCAGCTTCTCCCCAACCGTGCGCCCAATCTCACCGCCGATGTTCGCATCGATCTCATCAAATACGAGCGTGGCGGAATTTTGCCTAGCCTTGCCGCCGCGCAACGAAAGAACTGTTTTTATCGCAAGCATCACGCGGGCGATTTCACCGGAACTTGCAATATTGGCAAGCGGGCGCATATCCTCCCCGACATTGGGCCCGAAAAGATAAACAACGGAATCGATACCGCTTTCCGACGGAGCGGCTTCCTTTATTTCAACGGAGAAACTCGCGCGAAGAAAGCCAAGATCCTTAAGCTCCTTCTCCACCGCCGCCGCTAAACGCTTTGCCGCCCCCGCCCTCTTTTCAGAAAGAGCGCGGGCCGATTTCATCATCTCCTTCTCCGCCGCCGCAATGCCGCGCTCCAACTCCGCGATATTCTCATCAAGATTCTCGATTTCCGCCAAGCGCGCCTCTTTGCGCTCAAGCACAGAAAGGAGGCCCTCAATTCGAGAAGAGTAAGTTGCGGGCGATTTAAGAAGGTATTTGCGCTCAAGTTTGTTGATAAGAGTAATGCGCTCATCAAGAGCTCGCATATCCTCTTCGCCTACCTCAAGGCGCGAAACAGCATCGGCAACCGACCTTGATATCTCTTGAATACGCACCGTCACATCTTCAATCGCAGCCGCCCATTCGCCGGCGGCGGGGAAATGACGCGCCATCGAAGCGAGCGTCGGCTGAAGAGAGATGAGCGTCTCAGCGGCGGATTTATCGCCTCCCAGCGCTTCCGTAAGTTTGTTTGCACCGCGCATTATCTCTTCCGCATGCGCGGCGGCGGCATGACGAGCGGCGATATCCTCATCGTCAGACGAAAGATTTGCAGACGACAGTTCCTCAACCTGATAGCGAAGAACATCCGCCTCATCCTCACCGCCAACAGAGAGCAACTCGGAAAGGCGTTTTTTCAAGGAAATGAATTTATCGTACTGCTTGCGGTAATCGGCAAGGCTTATCTCGCCGTAATCATCAATTGCCTCACGCTGAAAAGACTCCTCCAAAAGCGCCTGATTTGCACGCGGGCCGTGAATATCAACTAACCCTGCGCCAAACTGCCTCAATTCGGAAACAGAAACAGATTCATCATCTATCCACGCGCGAGAACGGCCTGAGGATGTAACGGTGCGCCTGAGAACCTTACCACTAAAAACGGCCTCAACTTCAGCTTCCTTCGCTCCCGTACGCACAACATCAGATTCCGCTCGAGCGCCGAGCACAAGCTCCACAGCACCCATAAGAACACTTTTTCCAGAACCCGTCTCGCCTGTTATTACATTCAAACCGGGACCGAAATCAATCTCTGCATGCTCTACAACCGCAAGATTTCTGACTGTGAGTTTTTCCAACATCAAACAAACAAGTGGAGCGGGCGATGGGAATCGAACCCACGTAAGAAGCTTGGGAAGCTCCTATTCTGCCATTGAATTACGCCCGCAGAATAAATTTACTGGCGGAGAGAGAGGGATTCGAACCCCCGATACCCTTGCGGGTATGCATGATTTCGAGTCATGTGCATTCAACCAGGCTCTGCCATCTCTCCAACAGTTGTGTATGATACCAAAAAGAGCGTTGACTAGTCAACCCATTGCCGTCAGATAAACAAATAAGGAATTAAGTTTCAGACAAAAAAAGAAGAGCACCGGAAACCCGGCGCCCCTTTTTTAAGCATTCCTTGCGAAATGCGGCTTTAAGCATTAAGCATTTGCTTCGTCGCCGTAGCCTTTTTCCTTAAGATAGTCAACGACCTTACCGACCGTCGTGAGTTTCTCTGCGTCCTCTTCGGGAATCGCAGCACCAAACTCTTCTTCAAACGCCATAATCAACTCGACGCTGTCGAGCGAATCTGCGCCGAGATCGTCAATGAACGAGGCCTCGGTCGTAACCTGCTCAGCGTTAACGCCAAGCTGTTCAACGATGATGTCTTTTACACGGTCTTCAAGCTTTCCTGCCATAGTACTCCTTGTGTTAGTTTTGTGTTTGTATTATACTAAAATTACCCTATGTTGTGCAAGGGGGGGGGGTCACCCTATCATTCCGCCATTGACGGAAATTATCTGCCCTGTTACATACGCCGCACCGTCACCGGCAAGCCAGACGACGGCATTGGCGATATCATCCGCCGTGCCGAAGCGGCGCAACGGAATAGTATCCATATAACGCTGCTTGACATCGTCAGGAAGAACATCGGTCATTTTAGATTGAATAAATCCAGGGGCGATCGCATTGCAGCGCACATTCCTTGAACCAAGCTCCTTTGCAGTAGTCTTGGTAAGAGATATGACACCACCCTTGGAAGCTGTATAGTTCGCCTGGCCGGCATTGCCCATAATGCCGACGACAGAAGCGATATTAATGATTGACCCGCCAGCGGACGAGCCGTCGGCCGCCTTGTTCTTCATCATCGGCCTTGAAACGGCGCGGGTAAAAAGAAACGTGCCTTTGAGATTGACGTTTATTACGGCATCCCAATCCTCATCCGACATGCGCATGAGAAGACCGTCGCGCGTAATACCGGCGTTGTTCACGAGAATGTCTACGCGGCCGAAATCGGCAATGACGCTCTTTACGCATGAATCAACCTGCTCAGAAGAGGAAACATCCACGCCGTAGCCTTTAGCCTTGACGCCTGCCGCCGAAAGCACGCTAACAGTTTCCGCGCACCATTCCTCTTTTACATCGCAAACTGCCACGTCTGCACCGCTCTTGGCGAGTTGACGGGCAATAGCCGCGCCGATACCGCGCGCCGCGCCCGTGACGATGGCAACTTTACCTTTAAGATTCTGTTCCATGTTTTTACCTTTCTTGGACTAAGCTTTGTTATATTATCAAATTCGAGCACCCTTGACAAGGGGCACCGGGCATTTTGTACGGCCAACGCATAAAAAATTACTTATCCCCCCTGACGCGAGGTAGAACGAATTTTTGATGCGTTGGAAGTGTTCCAGCAGCCAGCAGCCAGCGTTCAGCGCCCAGTACGAGCGGTCGTGGCGCGTCCTTCCG
>JAHBAE010000105.1 GCA_018384485.1 Kiritimatiellia bacterium | reverse complement strand
CCCCCTACAGATAAGGCAGATTCAATGCAACTAGACAGAACGACAAAGTAAATGCAACTGCCCGCGAAGTAGGGAGTCGCATTTACTTTGTCTTTTCACCGGCCGTAAATTTAAGAGTCTATTGCGCGGCATGATGTCGTTAAATATGGTATAATATAAGTTCTTTATGGGGTCCTGTAGCTCATCTGGACAGAGCAGCTGCCTTCTAAGCAGCGGGTAGTGGGTTCGAGTCCCGCCAGGACCGCCAGTTTTTGATCGATGTAACAAGTCGGATTATAAGATGGATAAACATTACGACGCAAAGGCCGCAGAGGCCAAATGGTACTCTTTCTGGGAAGAGAATGGTTGCTTTCATGATGAGCCGGGCGAAGGCGCGCCCTATTCCGTAGTCATTCCGCCGCCGAATGTGACGGGCATTCTCCATATGGGGCATGCTCTGAATCAGACAATCCAAGATATTCTCGTCAGGTGGCGCAGAATGCAGGGGAAGAACACGCTTTGGCTCCCTGGCACCGATCACGCCGGCATCGCCACGCAGAATGTAGTTGAGAAGGCGCTTAAGAAAGAAGGCAAACACCGTCAGGATCTTGGGCGCGAGAAGTTTCTTGAGCGTGTCTGGCAGTGGAAGGAACAGTACGGCGGAACTATCGTTCATCAGCAGCGTAAGCTCGGCAATTCCACCGACTGGAAGCGCGAGCGCTTTACGTTCGATGAAGGCTGTTCAAAAGCCGTTGTGAAGGTTTTCAGGCAGCTCTTCGATGAAGGGCTTGTTTACAAAGGCAATTACATCGTCAACTGGTGCCCCCGCTGCGGCACGGCTCTCGCAAACGATGAAGTTGAGCATGAGCCCAACCACGGCCACTTCTGGTATGTGCGCTACCCTGTGGTAGGCTCTGAGAAGGGGGTGAAGGGCGAGCCTTACGCCGATTACGTGATGGTGGCGACGACGCGCCCTGAAACGCTTCCCGGCGATACTGCCGTTGCCGTTAATCCGAAGGACGAGCGTTATGCCCATCTTTTGGGCAAGAGAGTGATTCTTCCGTTGACGGGGCGCGAGATTCCCGTCATTGCCGATGATTACGTTGATCGTGAGTTCGGCACGGGCATCGTAAAAATCACGCCTGCGCATGATCCTAATGACTTCCTCGTCGGCAAGAGGCATGATCTTGAGCAGATAAATATCATGAACGGCGACGGCACGATGAATGAGCTTGCCGGTGAGAAGTATGTCGGAATGGGCCGTTTTGACTGCCGCAAGGCGATAGTTGCCGATCTTGAAGAGGGAGGTTATCTCGATCATATCGAGGATATCGACAATCAAGTAGGTCACTGCTACCGCTGCCACGAAGTTGTCGAGTCGCGCCTGTCGAAGCAGTGGTTTGTTAAGATGAAGCCTCTTGCTGAGCCTGCTATTGCCGCGGTGAAGTCAGGCGAGGTTAAATTCGTTCCTGACCGTTGGAGCAAAATCTATTTCAACTGGATGGAAAACATTCAGGACTGGTGCATCTCGCGTCAGCTTTGGTGGGGGCACCGCATCCCCGCATACTACATCCGCGGGAATGCAAGTGAAGAGGGAGCGGCGAATAGCGAACAGGTGTTCGTGGCCGAGAGCGCAGAAGAGGCGCTGGAGCAGGCAAAGAAGGCGACCGGCAACGCCGCGCTTACGCTCGCCGATCTCGAGCAGGATCCCGATGTTCTCGATACGTGGTTCAGTTCGTGGCTTTGGCCTTTCTCCACTCTTGGCTGGCCGGAGAAGACTAAAGACCTCGATTATTATTATCCGACGAGCGATCTCGTAACGGCGCAGGATATCATTTTCTTCTGGGTTGCGCGCATGATGATGGCGGGCATCCACTTTATGGGCAAGGCTCCGTTTAAGAATATCGTCATCCACGGCATTGTCCGCGCGGCGGACGGCTCGAAGATGTCGAAGTCGAAAGGCAATTCTCTCGACCCGCTTGAGCTTATCGAGATGTATTCCGCTGATGCCTTGCGCTTCTCCATCGCGCTTATAACATCGCTTGATTGCGATACGAAAGTGAACAAGGAAAAGTTTGAAATCGGGCGTAACTTCACTACGAAGATCTGGAATGCCGCGCGCTTCCTTGAGATGAACACTCCTCAGGAAGGCTTTTCTCCTATCGCAGGCCCGCTTACCGCCGATGAGAAGCATATACTCCTCGCCACCGACAAGGCATGCAGGAAAATTTCCGGGATTCTTGAAAATTACCGCATTCAAGACGGTGCGCTTGCAGTCTACGATTTCTTCTGGACGCAGATTTGCGACTGGTACGTTGAATATGCGAAGGACGCGCCCGATAAGAACCGCGCTTTCGCCATTCTCCGTGATGTCTTTTTCAAGGCTCTCAAGCTTCTCCATCCGTATATGCCTTTCGTTACGGAAGAAGTCGCTCATCAGCTCGGCTATCTCAAAGAGGGCGAGTCGATTATGCGCGAGAAGTTCCCCGAGGGGTACTCCGAAGAGGAGAAGGCCGCATGGGGGCTTGATGAGCAGGTTTATGACTTTGTCGAGAAGAAGCGCGAGGCGATCACGGCCTTGCGCGCACTTCGCGCCGAGTATAAGGTTGCTCCCGCGGCATTCGTGAATGTCACAGTAGCTACCGACGACGCTCGTGCGGCGGCCGAGGCGGAGTCGCTTAAAAAAGCGATGCGCGCTGAAACTGTAGATTTTGTTCCTGCAGGCAGCGACCTTGCGATGCCATCGAAGATGACGGCGTTCGGAACGGTGTACCTCAGCCTTGAAGGGCTTGTCGACAAGGCTGCGGAAGCTAAACGCATCGCAGGCGAGATAGCTAAGATTACCGGCTTTATCAAGTCTTCCGAAGCGAAGCTTGCGAACGAAAATTTCGTCTCTCACGCGCCAGAGGCAATCGTTGCAGAGGCAAAACGTAAACTCCAAGAAAACAAAGAAAAGGTCGCTCAGCTTGAAAAGCTTGCGAAACTGTTTATATGCTTGCGAAACTGTTTATATGAAAAATAAAATCTGCATAGTTCTGTCGCTCGTCGCGACGCTTATTTCTTGTTCACTTTTTGCCGATGTCGCTAAGACATCGTTCGTCAAAAAGGCTCTTGAGCCTTACGTGAAGTCAGGTGAGCTTCCTGGAGCCATTGTCGTGTTGCACGACAATGGCGTTGAAGAGGTTTGCTGCGCAGGCTATGCTGATGTTGCCGCCAAGCGCGCCATTACGCTCGACGACCACTTCATGCAGTGCTCGCAGACGAAAGGCTTCTGCGGCGTCACGATAGCAAAGCTTGTGGAGGAAGGGCGCATTTCGCTTGACGACCCTGTTTCGAAATACATCCCTGAATTTAAGACGCTTTGGATTACCGACGGCTCCACCACGGATGTGCGTCGTCTCACCAAGGCGAAGAACACTCTCACCATCCGTATGTGCATGAATCATACGGGCGGCTTCCCGTTTGAGCTTCAGAATTTCGTTTCTATGGGAGGCTGGTCGCGCAGGATGCCTTTGAGGAGCGTTGCAATTATGGCCGCTGCGTCCCCGATTCTTTTCGAGCCAGGCACCAACGCGCAGTATTCCAACGTCGGCATCGACATCGGAGCTGCCGTTGTAGAGGTTGTTACGGGAATGCGCTGGGAGGATTATCTTAAGAAGGAAGTTTTAGATCCTCTCGGTATGAAGTCTTCCGGCTTTTTCCCTCCAGAAGAGTGGCTTAAAACAAAGATTGAAATGTATGACTGCCAGACGAACGCACCCGCCACTTGGCGCGAGTACAATCCTGCGATGGCCAAGCCTTATGGCGACGACCGCGTCTTCTCGTCTGCCGGCGCAGGTCTTTGGACGACCGCTCGCGATCAGATCAAGTTCTATAAGATGCTCATGAACCTCGGAATGGGCGAAAACGGAGTAAGGATTCTTAAGGAAGAGACCGTCAAATCCATTCTCGCCACTTCCACGCGCCCTGCCAATCTTGGCGGCTATTCTCTCGGACTTAGCGCATCCAACGATGGCTGGTTCGGCCATGGAGGTGCGTGGGGAACGCATTGCCAGGTAAACTGGAAGACGAAGCAGCTTAAACTTATTGTTATCCAGCTTTGCGGTCAGCCGCGCCCTTGGTGGAGCGCGCTTGATAATGCCGAGAAAGCGTTTTTCAAGGCCGCCATCGACAACCGCGCGGCTAAGGAATATACTGGCAGGATGAATTAATTTTAAGAAGGTCCAAAAACGTGAACGTCGTATCGCTGGTAGGTCGCCCCAATACGGGCAAGAGCGCGCTTTTCAACAGGCTTGCGAAAAAGCGTGTTGCAATCGTGTTTGACCAGCCCGGCGTCACGCGTGACCGCGTAACACGCGAGATCGATCTCGCGGGGCGCAGGATAATGCTCGTTGATACGGGCGGAATCGCCTTCGATAAAACGGTCACGAAGGATCCTCTTGATGAGGAGACTCGTTCGCAGGCGGCCTTAGCCGTTGAGGATTCAGCCGTCTGCGTGATAGTCGTAGACTCGCGCGAGGGAGCAGCTCCGCTTGATCTTGAAGTCGTACAGCGCGTCAGAGAGTCTGGTGTGCCGTGCATGATTGCCGCGAACAAGTGTGATACGGCCAATGATGATTGGAGAGCGGCGGAGTTCGAGCGTTTAGGGCTTCCTGTTTTTGCTATTTCCGCAGAGCATGGAAGGGGTATTGAAGAGCTTGTCGCCGCCATTACCGCCAAGCTTCCGCCTGCCGAGCAGGATGAATCTAAAGAGCATCCTTTGCGCGTTGCCGTAGTCGGCAGGCCGAATGTCGGCAAGTCTTCGTACATAAACCGCCTTCTCAACGCGCCGCGTGTCATCGTCTCTGAAATTGCCGGCACAACGCGCGATGCCGTAGAGGTTCCTTTCTCAATCGGCTCTGGTCCAGAGGCGCGGCATTATATGCTTGTTGATACGGCTGGGATGAAGCCGCACACTAAAATGTCGCGCACGAGCATCGACAACTTCTCACTCTTCCGTTCCGAGCAGGCGATTGAAGAGGCTGATGTCGTAGTTCTTCTTCTTGATCCGACTGTCGGGCCGACATTTCAGGATAAGCGCATCGCAGGCAAGATTCTTGAAGCGAAGAAAGCCTGTGTTCTTATGCTTAACAAGTGGGATCTTGCCTCCGCCGAAGGGATTACCGACGAAAAGAAGGCTGCCGCGGCCGTTCGCAAGATGATGCCGTTTCTTTCTTTCGCGCCGATAGTCTTCTGCTCCAACAAGTCAGGCTATAACATCCGCCGCACGGTGGATGCCATCGATAAAGCCGCCGCAAGCGCGTCCGAGCGCCTTCCTACAGGGATGCTCAACCGCGTTATCGAAACTGCCTCGAAGCGCACTCTCGCGCCTACAGTCCGCGGACGCAGGCTTAAGATATTTTATTCTCTTCAAGTGTCCGTAAATCCGCAGACGATCAGGCTTTTCGTCAATGATCCTAAGCTTGTAACTCCAGCTTATCTGTCGTATATTGAGAAGAATATCCGCGCTAGATTCGGTCTTGAGGGAGCGCCTTTGAGAATGTTCCTGAAATCGCGCACGCGTAAAAGTTCCGGTTCACCTGCCTCTTCGGCCAAAAGCTCCGAACAGAGCTGATTTATTTTATCTGAATGGAAAAAGAACAGAGAAAGCACAAGATGGGGCCGCGTGAAATGGTTTCAGGCGGCGAGTGGATTTACGGGCGCAATCCCGTCGAGGAAGTTCTTGCCGCAGGGCGGCGCACCGCAACGGAGATAATTCTGCCTCCCGCTTCTAAGGGCGAGGA
Source organism: Kiritimatiellia bacterium (assembly GCA_018384485.1). Classification (GTDB taxonomy): domain Bacteria; phylum Verrucomicrobiota; class Kiritimatiellia; order RFP12; family UBA1067; genus UBA1067. The sequence goes on along the minus strand of JAHBAE010000105.1, from coordinate 12,834 downwards.
TGATCAAATCGCCCGCATCCGCGAAGAGGCTCTATCGCGCAGAATAGTTGTGCGGACGATGGAGCGCGAACGGCTTGATAAGCTTGTGCACTATGGTCATCATCAGGGAGTGGCGATAAAAGCGGGCGCGTATCCGTACGTAGATTTTGAAGACATATTGCAGGCTGTAGAGGAAGATGAAAACGCCATAGTGATGGTTTTTGACCATCTTGAAGACCCGCAGAATGTGGGCTCCATCCTCCGCACCGCGTGTGCGGCCGGAGTGACGGGCGTCATTATCCCGGCAGACCGCTCTTGCGGCATTACTCCGGCTGCAGTGCGCGCAAGCGCGGGCGGCTCCGAGCATATTCGCGTCTCGCGCGTCGTTAATATTGTAAGGGCGATGGAAAGCCTTAAAGAAGCCGGCGTGTGGATGACCGGGCTTGATTTCGGCGAGGGCGCCAAGCCTTACACCTCTATTGATTTCAGAGGGAAAGCCGGGCTTGTCGTCGGCGCTGAGGGAAGCGGGCTTTCGCGGCTCGTTCGCAGCACATGCGACTTCGTGGCGGAGCTTCCAATGCCTGGAGGGTTTGAGTCGCTTAATGCAGGAGTTGCCGCGGGAATCGCGCTTTACGAGATTCTTCGTCAGAGAGGGTGCGGGCGATGAAACTTGAGAACATTCGTAATTTCTGCATCATCGCTCATGTCGATCACGGCAAAACAACTCTATCCGACCGCATCCTTGAGCTTACGAAGGCGATAAGTCAGCGCGAGCTTAAGGAGCAGACTCTCGACGCGATGGATCTGGAGCGCGAAAGAGGCATTACTATCAAATCTCACCCCGTTTCAATGTCGTATCACGCAAAGGACGGCAAGCAGTATCTTTTCAATCTTCTCGATACTCCCGGCCATGTCGACTTTGCTTACGAGGTTTCGCGTTCGATGGGCGCTTGCGAGGGCGCGCTTCTCGTTGTGGACGCGGCGCAGGGCGTAGAGGCGCAGACTGTCGCCAATACTTATTTTGCGCAAGACGCAAAGCTTGAGATTGTTCCTGTTCTTAATAAGGTTGATCTTCCCGGCGCAGACGTCAATGAGGTTTCGCGCGAAATTGAGGATATTCTCGCAATACCGATGGATGAGCCTCTGCTTGTTTCGGCAAAAACGGGAATGGGCTGCGAAGAGGTTCTTGAGGCCATCGTCAACCGCATCCCGCCGCCTGAGACGCAGGGCGTTGACGCCCCATTGCGCGCGCTCGTCTTCGATTCGGTGTTTGACGAATTTCGCGGAGTGATAACTTACGTGCGCGTTATGGACGGCTCTCTCAAGGCGGGGCAGAGCGTTTCGTTTATGGGCTCGCATGTGACGACCACGGTGCATGAGGTGGGGATTTTCTCTCCGAACAAGAAGCCGGTCGAGCGTCTTGAAGCCGGGCAGGTGGGTTATATCGTCGGCACCGTTAAAGATCCGAGCGAAATTAAGATTGGCGATACGGTAACTACGACGAAGCTTGGCGCATCAGAGCCGCTTCCTGGATTTCATGACATTCATCCAACCGTATTTTGCGGCATCTATCCCATGTCGACGGATGAATTTCCCAAAGTGGCGCAGGGGCTTGAAAAGTTACACTTGAACGATTCCGCATTTACGTTCCATCATGAAAGTTCTCTTGCTCTCGGCTTCGGTTTCAGATGTGGCTTTTTAGGGCTTCTCCACATGGAGATTGTGCAAGAGCGTTTGAGAAGAGAGTTTAATCTCGATATAATTTCTACTGCCCCCGGCGTTATATACAAGCTCAAAATGCGCGATGGCACGGAGAAGGACCTTGATAATCCCCTCCAGATGCCTGACCCTTCCGCGCTTGAGACGATATCAGAGCCGATTCTCAAAGCCCGCATAATCACGCCTTCCGAATCTATCGGCGATATAATGCGCATCGTGATGGATCGCCGTGGGCTCGTGGAGGGAACTGAGACGATGGACGCAAAGAGGGTTATGCTCCATTGCATGCTCCCGCTCAATGAGATTTTGATAGATTTCCATGACACGTTGAAAAGTGTCTCCCACGGCTACGCGTCGATGGATTACGAGCCTGCGGGGTATCAGGTTTCCGACATCGTCAAGATGGATATTCTCCTTAATTCTGAAACTGTCGACGCTTTCGCGACGATGGTCCATCGCGATAAGGCGAGAACACGCGGCATTCAGATGTGCAAGGCTCTTGCCGAGACGATTCCCCCGCACCAGTTCAAGATTCCCGTGCAGGCGGCAATCGGGCGAGAGATTATCGCGCGCGAGGATATCCGTCCGTTCCGCAAGGACGTTCTCGCCAAACTTTACGGCGGCGATGTGACGCGAAAGATGAAGGTGCTTGAGAAGCAGAAGCGCGGTAAGGCGCGAATGAAAGAATTCGGCCACGTCAATGTGCCGCAGTCGGCGTTCATCGCCGTTCTCAAAGGCACGATCAAGGAACATTAACGCCTTTTAGAAGGTTGCCGGGTGGCGGGCGAAACTGTTAAAACTCAAGCCGTTTGCTTAGCCGTGCATCCGTGGTCACGCACGAGTCACGTCGTTTCATGGCTTACCGCGGCGGGGAAAGTGACTACTCTCGTTAAAGGCGCGCAACGCCCGAAAAGCGCGTTTCTCGGCCAGTATGACCTTAATTACACGTGCCAAATAATCTATTATGCGCGCGCAAGGGGAGAAGTTCACGCTTTAAGGGAGTGCTCGCCCGTTCTTTTACGGGAGGAGTTGCGCGAAGATACGGGTGCGCTTGCTTTTGCTTCGTATTTCCGTTTTCTTGTAGACTCTCTCGCGCCTCAAGGGCCTGATGCGGCAGCATGGTTTCAATCTCTTACATCAGCTCTCGATGCGCTGGCGGAAAGGGAATGCAATCCTTTTTCACTGCTTTTAAAATTCGAGCTTGAGGTTCTTGATCTCTTGGGCCTTTGGTCTGGAATTTCACCTGAAGGCGGCTCTTTTATTCTTCGCGGTGAGAGGAAAATCCCTATTAGCGCAGAGGTTGCAAGATGTCTTGCCGCACCTGAAAATGAAAAAAACATTGAAGTCCTACTTGACGCGGCGAGGGTAATTGGTGTATTCTACACATTCCACGTCGATGTGTCGGCGGAGGTTAGGAGGTACGCCCTCCAAATAGCAACAAGAACAATGCAGAAAAAACGGAGTAGTAAATGAATATAAAGTTTCTCGGAACGGTTGCGCTTGTAGGCGCGGTGGTTGCTGGGTGCAACAAGGAAACTCAGGAGGATGAGAGCGCGGAAAAAGCTCCTGTTCCGGATGCCGTTGTACTGAAGGTTAACGGAGTGGAGCTCAAGCGCTCCGCTATCGAAAACGATGTTGAGGCCGTTATCAAAGTTCATGGCGATAAGATTCCCGCCGAGCAGCTCGGCAACATCCGCAAGCAGATTCGCTCGCAGGTGGTTCAGGGCTATATCAGCCGCATCGTTCTCAGCGCAAAGGCGAAGGAAGGTGGCTTTGTCGTCACCGATGCCGAGCGTAAGGCGCGTGAGGAGGAGATCGTAAAGTCGCTCTCTAATCAGCCTGGCGGGCCCAAGAGCCTTGATGAGTTTTTCAAGAAAGTCTATCCCTTCGGCGAGAAGCGCGGCCGCGAAGAGTTTGAGCAGGGCATGCTCATCGACAAGATGATCAAGGATGCTCAGGCAAAGGCTCCTGCCGTCGACTACAAGGCGAAGGCCGAGGAGATTATCGCGACGATCGTATCGAACAACATGAAAGTTGTTTCCGATGCCGATGCGCTTAAGAAGATTAAGGAAATCAAGGCAAGGCTCGATAAGGTCGATGCGAAGGGGCTTGCTGCCGCTTTTGCGGAAGAAGCTAAGAACAACTCTGCTTGCCCTTCGTCCGCTAACGGTGGTGACCTCGGCGATTTCGGCCGTGGCGCTATGGTGCCTGAGTTCGACAAGGTAGCCTTTGAGCTTCCCGTCGGCAAGGTTTCCGAGCCTGTAAAGACGCAGTTTGGCTATCACCTCGTGTTTGTCACTTCAAAGACGCCCGCGGTTGAAGCGAAGGGTGATACGCCCGCTTCTCCCGAAAAGGTTCGTGCAAGCCACGTTCTTATCAAGGTTGAAACTCCTCGTCCCGTGCCGAAAGTTGATGTGATTGTAGAAAGTCTCAAGAGGCAGGCGGAAGGTGAATTTAGCAGGAAATTCGTTATGGCTGAGATTGAAAAGGCTAAAATTGAGGCTTTTGACGATGAATTCAAGGCTTTTGCCCCGAAAAGCGCCGCTAAGGACGCTTGCAAGGATAAAGACTGTGGTGAATGCCCCGTTGAAAAAACGGAAGGAAAATGATATACTACGCGCTGTTTGAAAGGAAAAGAAGAAAATGAGCCAGCACGCATCTCTTAAAAGTTCAGGTAAGATTACATCGAAGCGCAACGTTCTTAAGCGTTTTGAGAGGGTTGACCTTCTCCAGAAGCGCGGAGAATGGAAGGAAGGTTGCCGCGGTTTGGGCCTTAAGAAGACCAAGCCCGAGTAATGGTGTAGATCCTATCTCAAGGACCGAGGCGCCCGGATATTGTGTCCGGGCGTTTCTTTCAGAAGGAAACAATAAATGGGACTTTCCGTCGGTATAGTTGGCTTGCCTAATGTCGGCAAGTCAACTTTGTTCAATGCGTTGACTAAAAAGCAGCAGGCTGCGGCAGAAAACTATCCCTTCTGCACGATTGAACCTAATTCTGCTATTGTGGAAGTGGCGGATGAGCGCCTTGATGCTCTCGCTGAGATCGCAAAGCCGGAGCAGATTATCCGTGCCACAGTTGAGTTTACGGATATCGCAGGGCTCGTTAAGGGCGCGTCAAAAGGCGAGGGGCTGGGAAATAAATTTCTCGCCAACATCCGCGAGTGCGATGCGATTTTGCATGTTGTCAGATGCTTTGAGAATGATGACATAATTCACGTCCAGGAGGGCGGAAACAAATCAGCCCCGATCGATCCCGTTGGAGATGCCCAGGTAATCGAGACGGAGCTGGCGCTTGCCGATATGGAGCAGCTGCAGCGCCGTTACGAGCGCGTCGCGAAGGAAGCGAAGGCAAAGCCCCAGATGCGCCCTGAAGCGGAGGCTTGCGCTGCGCTTTTAAAGCATCTTGAAGAAGGCGGCAGCGTGCGCACCTTCCCGCGCAAGGAGGGCGATGCGATTCTGCCCGTTCTTAAAGATTTGCATTTTCTAACCGATAAGCCCGTCATTTTCTGCGCCAACGTTTCTGACGACGGCGTCACTGGCGAGGGCAACGCCCATGTTGAAGCGTTGAAGGCGTATGCTGAGCAGCAAGGCTCTTCGCTTGTTGTAATCTGCGCACAGATGGAGGCTGATTTGGCGGGGCTCAGCGATGAAGAGGCGAAGGAATTTCTTCAGAGTTACGGGCTTGAAGAGAGCTCTCTCGACCGCACGATCAACCTCGCGTACCACACTCTTGGGCTTGCAAGTTACCTTACGGCTGGGCCGAAGGAAGTCAGAGCGTGGACTTTCCGCCGCGGCTGGAAAGCTCCCAAATGCGCTGGCGTCATCCATACTGATTTCGAAAAAGGCTTCATTCGTGCGCAGGTCGTTTCGTTCGACGATTACGTTAAGTACGGCGGCGAAGCAGGCGCGCGCGAGCATGGCGTTCTCAGGCCTGAAGGCAAAGAGTACGAGATGAAGGATGGCGACGTCGTTGAATTTTTGTTTAACTGAACGTGATGAAGCTCCGAGAGAGTGAAAAAAAGGAAAGAGATAATGAAAAGAATCATGCTTATTGCATTTGCCGCGTCTTTGGCGTTTAGCCTTTGCGCAGAGCAGAAAACGTTCTGCAATCCAATATCGATTGAAAACTATCCTGTCGGTCTTTTCTGCCGCGGAATTAAGAATGGAGATCCGCCTTCGAGAGAGCCGGAAACATGGATCACTCCCAACAAGAAGGTTGTTCAGTTCCGCGAATTGGCAGATCCATCCGTCCTTTTTGAAAACGGTGTTTGGTATATCTACCCATCGGGCGATTTGTGCTACAAGTCGACGGACATGGGCGCTACGTGGAAGCATATCCCCCTTAATTTGAGCGGGGCTGACGGAAGTAAGGATAAGATCGGCTATGCCCCTGCCATCGGGAAGCATCGTGGCAAATACTTGCTTATCGGAGGAACGGGCATTCTCTTTGAGGGCTCTTCTCCTGAAGGTCCGTTCAAGGAGCTTGGCCCGCTTGAGCTTCCAAAGTGGAAGAACTGGAATTGGAACGGAGATCCGCCCGGCCTTTGGGATGCCGACTTCTTTTCCGATGATGATGGCAGGCTTTACTTCTATTGGGGCTGCACGCCGACGAACGGAATTTGGGGAATTGAGCTTGACGCTGATAATCCTCTCAAGACAAAGGGCGAGGCAAAGCGCCTTATTCCTTTCGAGCCGGAGACGCAGCCATGGGAGATAGCCCCTGGCAAGCATCCTCGCATGGGGTATCTTGAAGGAGCGTGGATGATCAAGCGCGACGGCAAGTATATTTTGACTTATGCCGCCGCAGGTACGGAGAATAAGGAGTACGCAATGGGGCAGGCCATCTCCACAAACCCTATGGGCCCGTTTGTCAAACCGAAGAACAATCCGTTCTTCCGCAAGACAAAAGGCTTTATAACAGGCACGTCACACGGCTCTATCGCCAAAGGCCCCGGCGATGAATGGTGGGTTTTTTACACTATCAACGCTAATTGCGTTCATTGGTTTGAGCGCCGTCTCGGCATGGACAGAATCACTTTTGATAAGGATGGAACGCTTAGTGTCTCCAAGGCTACGGATGTGCCGCAACTGCTGCCCAAGTTCGGCAAAGGTTCTGCTGGATGGAAGCGTCTTAATGCCAGAACTCAGCTCGGCTGCGAGAAAGCTACGGATATGCGCTTTAAGACTTTCTGGAAGGCGGAAACTCTTCCCGCCACTCTTCGCGTCGATTTCGAGGGTGTTATGACTATGCGCTCTTTCCGTCTTATCTGGCGCGATTTCGGCCTTGATGTCGAGCGCGGCGTAAAGCAGGGGCCTTTCCGCTATCGCGTAGAGATTCTTCGCACCGATGGCTCGTGGAAGACAGTTTGCGATGCATCAGACAACAAGCGCGACCTTCTTGTTGACTATCGTGAAATTGATCCGTCTTTTGCAGTCGCAGCGCGCCTCGTTGTTCTTGGTGCACCAGAGGGGATTACGCCTGCCGTCGTTGACTTTTCGCTGTTCGGTAATTGACGAGGGCGTCTGAGCGTTGTGGTATAATATGCGCTATGAATATCGCTGAAGAGATCAAGAAACTTAAAAAAGAGCGCAAGGCGGTAATACTTGCGCATAACTACTGCCCTGCCGAAGTGCAAGATATTGCTGACTTTACAGGCGATTCTCTTGAGCTTGCGCGCAAAGCGACCGAGGTTGATGCTGAGGTAATCGTCTTTTGCGGTGTGCTGTTCATGGCCGAGACTGCAAAAATTCTCAATCCTTCGCGCAAAGTTCTCATTCCTGACATATCTGCAGGCTGCCCTATGGCCGACATGATTTCCGCTGAAGAAGTCAGGGCTTTAAAAGCATCTAATCCTGGTGCGAAGGCCGTCTGCTACGTCAATTCTACGGCAGAGGTGAAAGCGGAGTGCGATATTTGCGTGACAAGCGGCAACGCGGAGAAGGTCATGGCGACATTCTCGCCTGACGAGCGCATAATCTTCGTGCCCGATCGCAACCTTGGCGGCCATGTTTCCGCCGCGCTCGCGCGCGAATATATTCTCTGGCAAGGTTTCTGCCCCGTTCACGAGGCGCTTTCGCCCGAGATGATAGCTCAGGCGAGGTCGCAGCATCCCAGCGCGAAAGTTCTTGTTCATCCCGAATGTCCCAAGGCTGTGCGCGAGGCGGCTGATGCTGCGCTTTCCACTGGCGGGATGTGCGCGTACGCTCGCGAAAATGATGTGCCTGAGGTGGTTGTCGGCACGGAGACGGGGATTCTTCATCGTCTACAGAAGGAAAATCCCCGAAAGAAGTTTTTCTGCCTCTCGGAAGGCGCAGTCTGCCACGATATGAAAAAGAACACGCTTGAAAAGGTGTGCGAAGCTCTTCGTGAAATGCGTTATGAAGTTACAGTTCCAGAAGACATCGCTTCAAAGGCGGCTCGTGCAATAGAGGCGATGCTTGCTGTTAAGTAAACGGGGATTTTTAAATAAGGAAGGAGAAAGCGATGAAAAAAATAATGACAATGTGTCTTTCGACCGTGGTAATCGCCGCGCTCGCGTATGCGGATGATGCTCCCGCGTCTGCCCCCGAGGCGGAAGGGGCAAAAAAATCGGCGTCATCGCCCGCCCCTGAGGCGGCAAGGCGTCCTCCGCGCCGTAATCCTGGAATGGGCGCTAATCGCAATCGTAACATGCCAGTTAAATGTCTTGGCGTTTTTGGCCGCACGGCTGAGGGTAAGGTTGCCAAGATTTACAGAATAGAAGGGCACGGCGGGCTTATCCTCGATGTCACCGATTACGGTGGCAGGGTCGTGCGTTGCTATGCGCCAGATAAGTACGGCAATCTTGCGGACGTGACGCTTGGGTGGAATACGGCAGAGGAGTATGCGAAAAACGGTTTTTCGATGGGCACTCTCATCGGGCGGTTCGGCAATCGCATTAAAGATGGCAAGTTCAAATTGGACGGCAAAGAATATTCCATTCCGATCAACGAGAACAAGCCGCCGCGCCACAACGCTTTGCACGGCGGCACCGCCGGCTGGGATTCTGCGATTTGGGCGGTCAAGCCTCTTCGCGAAGGGCCGGCCGTTCGTGGTCTCGAACTTATGCACGTTTCAAAAGATGGAGATATGGGTTTCCCTGGGACTGTTACGTGCAAAGTTAAGTATCGCGTGCTGCCCAACAATGTTTGGTCGGTCGAGTATGAAGCCACCACCGACAAGCCTACCGTTCTCAATCTCACGCATCACTCTTACTGGAATCTTGCGGGCGAGGCGAGCGGCAATGTTCTGAAGCAGCAGTTGCAGATTTTTGCCGACAGCTACACTGATGTCGACGACGGGCTTATTCCTGTGAAAGATCTTCCCGTCAAAGGCACGGGATTTGATTTTACAGAGTTGCGCGCAATCGGCTCTATGGCCGACTGGATGGCGAAGAACGATCACCTCAAGCCGATGGATAATTGGTATGATCATAATTTTGTTCTTCGCGGCAAGGCAGGTGAATTCAAGCCCGCGGCGATAATGAAAGATCCCGTTTCCGGAAGAAAGCTTGAAATCTGGACTACCGAGCCTTGCATGCAGATGTACGGCGCGCAGAATATGGACGGCACCTTGAATGCAAAGGCCGCAGGTGCGAAGCTCGTTCAGTTTGCGGGTGTTGCCCTCGAGACGCAGCATTATCCCGATTCTCCCAATCGTCCGGACTTCCCTACGACCGTGCTCAGGCCTGGCGAGACGTATCGTAGCCGCACGGAATATCGCTTTACAGCAGAGTGATTCTGTCTTTTATCGTAGCCGCTCTTTCGGTGGCGTTTCCACGGGAGGATACAAAACTCCCTTCCGTGGAAAAATGTTATTTAATAGGCTCGGTTTCGCCTGGCGTTACGAATGTGATTGTCCAAGGCAAGGCCGCTACGGTCCATCCGCTCGGCGGATGGGTGGCGATGGCTGACGTCTCTGCCGGCAAAAACGCGATTGAGGTGTTGAGCGTCGATCCTTCAGGCTTTGTTACTCAGCGTGTAGTGCGCACGGTTAACGTGGCGGCGAAGAAGAAAATCATAAAAGATGCAGTCTCTACCGTTGTCGAGAAAGTTCAGCCGTACAAAAAACTTCCCTACGCCGGAGAAGTTCCAAAGGTTCATCCCGCGCTTAGGGCCGCTACGAATTTAGTCGTTGTCTTAGATCCGGGTCACGGAGGTTCCGTCGATAAGGGAGCGATCTCTCCTCATTCTCTCCCTGAAAAAGACGCCAATCTCCGCCTTGCCAAACTTCTTAAATCCGAGCTTGAGAGGCGAGGCTGGAGCGTGATAATGACTCGAGAGGATGATCGTGAAGTTCCTCTTTTTTCGAGGCCCAAGGTTGCGCATGAGAAAAATGCCGATGTATTTGTTTCGATACATCACAATGCTCCGCCGTTCGATAGAGACCCGCGGCTTTTCCGCTACCACTGCGTCTATGCATGGAATGATATCGGAAAGAAAGTCGCCGCGGCAATCAATCGCCGAATGGCGGCATGCCTGGAAGGGAAGGTTAAAAGCAACGGCGTCCTTCACGCCAATTATGCGGTGACGCGCAATCCTGAAATACCAAGCTGTCTTATTGAAGTTGATTTTATAACGGTTCCCGAAGGGGAGCTTGATTCATGGAATTATGAGCGGAGCAAGAAAGTTGCTCTTGCCATAGCCGACGGCCTCGACGATTGGAAAATTACTCCGTGATTTTTCCCGCCTTGGCGCGTTGTATCTTTTGAAGGGAAAAAATATGAAGATGATGCTGCTTTTAACGGTTGCGCTTTCGTTCGCTGTTAGTGCGGAGGCTACTGCCGATGTGGATGATGTTTTTCACAATCCTCCCAAAAGCGCAATGACGGGAGTTTGGTGGCACTGGATGGGCTCTTATATTTCAAAAGAGGGCATCGTCAAGGATCTTGATTATTTCAAACGCTCCGGCATCGGTGCCGCTACCATTTTCTCAATTGCCGACGTGTGCGTTCCTTGGGCGTCTGAGATAAAAGACCCGCCGGGCGGAAAGGTGCTTGGCTTTACCGACAAGTGGTGGAGTTTTGTCCGCTTTGCGTGCGATGAGGCGGAAAAGCGCGGCATTGAAATAGGTCTCCACAACTGCCCAGGTTACACTTCAACAGGCGGGCCGTGGATTACTCCCGATCTTGCAATGAGGCAGCTTGTTTTCAATGTCACCAACGTGGAAAAGCAGATTTCACTCGTGGCAGATGCGCTTTTCCCGGTGGAGAACGGTGATACGGGCGCGTTTGAAAAACCGGACATTCCCTCGCGCAGGACTGATCTTAGAGAAATCGCCGTTGTCGAAGGCGTTAAAGTTCAGCATATCCCGATGGGGGCGTACACACAGCCCAATCAATGGGAAATGTTCGGGCTTGAATGTGATAAGATGAGCCCTCGTGCCGTTTCTTTTCATCTTGATCACGTTATAGGGATGATGAAAAAGCATCTTGGTCGTCATGTCGGGAGCACGTTCAAGTTTGTGCTCCTTGACAGTTATGAAGCGGGGCAGCCTACGTGGACTGAAAATTTCCGCGAAGAGTTCAAGGCGCGGCGCGGTTACGACCCTCTGCCTTACTTGCCTTTGCTCGGAGGCTTTAAAGTTTCCGCAGCGCGTTCAGACGCGGCTGAAAAGAAATTCATCTCTGATTATGAACAAACGCGCAAGGACCTTTTCCGGGATGTGCTTTTTAAAATCATGCGCGAGAAACTTGCTGCTCACGGGCTTTCATTCGTGTGTGAGCCGTATGAAGGGCCTTTTGACAGCCGCGAATGCGCGAGATATGTCGATAGGGTAATGACGGAATTCTGGTTTGACCCCAATGTTTCGGAAGATCCTCTGCCTCCGCTCGGATGGAACAAGTGGATTGGCCCTTGCGGCGCGCGGCATAATATTATCGAGGCGGAAGCGTTTACGTCAGGGCCGCCCCTTTGTATGTGGACGGAAACGCCATGCACGCTCAAAGCGGCTGCCGATGCTCAATTTGTTCGCGGCGTGAACCGCATGGTTCTTCATACGTGTCCTCTTCAGCCGTGGGGCGATGATGTAAAGCCCGGCAAAACGATGGGGCGCTGGGGAACTCATTTCGGTCGCAATCAGACATGGGCTGAAAGCGGAAAGGGGTTCTTTGATTATCTTAACCGTTCACAGGCTCTTCTTCAATGGGGCGAGTTTTGCGACGATAAGCTTCAAGTGTCGAGTTGTAGGCCGGCAACGGCGAAAATATCATCGCTTTGCCGTTCGGGGCGCGGCAAAAAAGTATTCTTCGTCGTAAATCACTCCAAGCGTCCGGCAGAAGTTACGCTGAATCTACCTGAAAAGGCTGCGGCGGCAAGGTGGCTTAATTCTGTTTCAGGGAAGATTGAGCCGATGGAAGTGAAGAACGGAAAGGTTGACATATCCTTCCCACCGCGAGGAAGCGGTTTCTTGGAAGTAGGTAAAATTCCTTTTAAGGGAGATTCTTGTGGAAAAGGTAAGAGCTTTGCCTCCATTAATGTTTCTCGCCCATATAAAGTTACGTTTGACGGCGTTAAAATCGAGATGGATAAGCTTGAAGATTGGACGAAATCGAAAGATAGGCGCGTTAAATATTTCAGCGGAACGGCAATTTATGAAACGTCTTTCGCTTTTGCGGGCAGCTTGGCGCAGAAGTTTCGCGTAAGGCTCGGCGAGTGTAATCAGCAAATCGCAAAAGTCGTCGTGAACGGCGTTGACTGCGGAACGGTATGGTGCGAGCCTTATGAAGTTGAAGTTCCGCGCGGCGTAATGAAAAAAGGCGAAAACGCCCTTGTGGTGGAATTTACGAATGTCTGGGCGAACCGTCTTATAGGCGATGAATTCGAAGCGCGCGACGCCGAATACGTCAAGGCGCCTTTCCCAGGCGGAGAATACCTTTTGCGGGCACCTTCATGGCTTCCCGAAGGGATTAAGGCGCGGCCTTCAAGAGGGCGCAAAGCCTTTACCGATTGGAATTATTTTACGAAGGATTCTCCCCTCGTTCCATCGGGGCTTTTAGGGCCCGTTGAAATCGCTACGGCCAACGCAAAAAAAAATAAAAAAACCCCCAGACGCCAGGTTGAACGAATTTTTTTTTCGTTTGAATTGTTGAAGCAGCCCCCACCCCCCCTTAAGCGCCC
>JAHBAE010000065.1 GCA_018384485.1 Kiritimatiellia bacterium | reverse complement strand
CATTCTCCTATTTTAACTTGGTGTCGCGTATTTGGCAAACGGGCTATGTGTAAATTCGAGGTACTTTGAAATCGGGTGTCGTTTATTATGGCAAACTGCGAATGTTTTTTTCATTTTCTACTCCCCTTGACATTAAAGACGTTTTTATGATACTATATCAGTGCATCTTATCACAACAAGGCTATATGCCGAAGTCGTTTTGAGACTGCGGGCTCGGATACTCTCCGAGCCTTTTTTATATTACACCCCAAAACCCAGAGAGACTGCCAAAAGAATCACATCGCCAGGCAACGGGTTTAGAGACTGTTTCATCGTCGTCTCTTCTTGTTTTTCCAAGACGCTCATAATCATTTTCCTTCTTTCCTTAAGTTGAAGATATTATATCACAAATAAAAGCACTACAAACTGTTAATATTCATTATTTCTTACGCAGGAGGGTGCACCGAGATATCTATGCAGGCACCCCAATTTTTCCGCTTGCATTTTGCGAACACATATACTGTAATAAAAGCCAGAACACGGCTTATCAGCGTCTTAGCGAATTAGGCCTCGCAACTTCGCCTCGTCTCGGCGATCTGCATGGAGATCAGCCACGAATGGGAGGTGGGTATGATCTATCTCAATGTATAGGAGCACTGAAAGGAACGATGGGATATTGCGAATTTACAAACAAAAGCCTTGCGTTATTAACAGGATTGACAAGATTAGGAAATGAATCTCTACTCTGCGATAAAAAATTTTATCGCAGAGAGGCAAAGGAGCAGAGGGACAGAGGAGAATGAAGAAAACTCTGTGTCTCTGTGTCTCTGTGATAAAATTAACACAGAGGCACAAAGGCTCAGAGGCACATAGTCTCACTTTTTGACAGGATTAACAGGATTGACAAGACTAGGAAATGAATCTCTACTCTGCGATGAAATAATTTTAACGCAGAGGGGCAAAGGAGCAGAGGGACAGAGGAGGATAAAAGATGCCTGACGACCTAAACTCTAAACCTTCTAAACCTCCTAAACCTTCTAAACCTCCTAAACCCCCATTCCAACATTCAAACATTCCAACATTCCAACATTCAAACATTCAAACAGATGAGGCACTACCGCTTGTCAATCGACTTAGCGCAGACGGAATGAAAGCGTAAGCCGCGCACTTGAAGATACATTCACTCCTCGCGCGCGCGCCGGAATGAAGCGCGCTAAACTTACCGCCTGAAGTGCCGCCTCATCTAGATCACGAAAAGTGGAGGATTCAACAATCTTGACATCAAGAACAGCGCCATCTGCCGCAATGCTTATCTCAAGCGTCACATCGCCCTCTTCGCCACGCTTGCGCGCTCCATTAGGATAGCGAACCTTTACGGAATTTTCTACGGCAGGAGGAACATCGACAAGCGGCTGATCGGAGGCATCCTTGCGCCCTTGAACTGCCACAGGTGGAAGAGGCGGAGCTTTCCATTCAACGGTATACTTCTCTTCGTATTCAACTTCTGGAGCTTCAATAGAAACCGCCTTTGAAGGCGAAAGGGGAATTTCTCTCGGAACAAAAGCGCCAGAGGAATTTTCCTCTGCCTTCGAAACACTTTCTGAAGATTTCTTCTCCTCTCCCTCGCTGTCAATCTCCACACGCGATATCACAATTGAGGTGGGCGTTTTTTTCTCTCCGCCGCGCCCAATAGCAAATACAAAAAAAAGCAAATGGACGGCAAGAGAGAAAATTAACGCAGCGAAGAAAAATTTATTCATCTGCCGCGAGCGGATTTCACAAGCCTGAGAGAGGCAGGAACGGCAAAAAGAAGCGCAAAGACAACCGCCCCCGCCGCCCCTTCAAGAACAATTTCCCACGGAATGACAAAATAATGCGGCATACCTGGCCAACGCGAGGCAGTGATACCTGCGAAATACCAACCCACTGCCGAGCCCACCGGCAAAGCCCATGCAACGCCAAAAAGCGCCGTCTTAAAAGCGGATAGTACAAGACGAGAAACAACCTGCCTTGTTGTTGCGCCTACTGCGCGAAGAACGGCAAACTCTTTGCGCCGCGCTTCTGCCTCGGCAACAAGCATGGCGACAAAACCTATTGCAAGAACAGCGAGAAAAACAAAAGGAACACGGGCTGCCTGACCAATAACATTCGTTCCTCTGGCAAGCGTACCATCTGCTATCTCATCGCGCGCATGAAGGCGCACCGTCGCCTGCAAGGGATTGCCGAGGCGCCTTGCGATTTCGCCCTCAATGATTCTGCCCGCGTTGAAGACTCCGTGCTTAGCGAGAAAAGCTTTATCATAATCGACCCAGAGATGCGTCATTGGAGCTGAAAATGACGGGTCGGTCATATAAGTTGAAAAATCAACTTCACCTATCGTGTCGAACGAACAGAAAACTGGACCTGATGTCATGGGAGAGGCGCCATTAAGCCCACGCACGAGGCCGCGACTCGTAACCATATGCCAATTTACGTCCACAACCCCGGCTATCGGGAAACTTAAAACTTGAGCCTTGCCGCCACGCCGAGAAGGCATTGACACAGAAAGAACATCGCCAACATGAAGATTTAAATGGCGAGAAAGCATAAGGTCTATAACGACACCTCTGCCGAACAAAACTGACTTTACCGCCGCGCGATAATCTCCTTCTGCGAACTTGAATTCTGGAAGAAATTCAGCGGCAAGAAAAAGAACATTTTCTTTTTTCTCTCCACTCTCCGGAAGCGAAAGATCCACCTGCCGAGGAACAAGCTCGGAAATTCTCTTAACTCCCTCAATGTCGCGCAATTTCTCAACATCGAAACTTGAAACGCCTGCAGGAAGGAGAGACACTATCGCATCAGGCCATTGCTGAGAAGGAATAAAAGCCCGCATAAGAGAAGCGCCCCACACTTCAACAGCTACAAACGCCGCAAAGCCGCACCCATAAGCAATAACCATGCCGCGCCTGACGGGACGCGGGCGCAATGAGGAAGCATCAAGGGCGCGCACTCTTAAGACGGGAAATAGAGCGAAAAGAATTGAAAGAAAAACCACGAGCGGTAAAAGCGCGAGCGAAAGATAAACTCTTGAATAATCAACCGCCATGCCTGAGGGAAAATACTCGGCATATACCGAAACGTAAGATGCAAGAGACAATAAAGTTACGATAAAACCAACCACCCAACCGACGAAAGCAGAAATGAGAGCTTCAAGCGCTGTAAATAAAACAAGGCCTCCACAAGCAAGTCCAACTGCCCTTAACTTCGCAAGTTCCCTTCTGTTCGCTTCAACGGAAAGAAGAAGAGAATTTACTAAAAGCGCAAGAGCCGTTAAGAAGGCCGCTATAATCATAAGAGGCTTGGCGTAATCCATGTGCCTTTGGCTATCGCCTTTAAACGCCTCGATTACCGACTCGCTTGCGGGAGTGAGAAACACTCCTGAGGAAGGTACCTTATCGTAGAAAAGAACTCTTCCAACATTTTCATTGCCAAATGAAGCAAAGGCTTTTGAGTTTGCGAAAACGACAGGAAATTCGCAAGGCAGCTTTCCGCCATCGAGATAGCCGACTATCTTCGCTGTCATAGTACCTTTCTCGCCGACGAATTTCACACTCTCGCCAAGATTAGGAACTTTTTCTCGGGAAGACCTTCTCAAAGCGCTTCTAAGGCAGACTACCTCAGCATTCAAAGATGATTCATCCACCCACCTGCCCTCTTCAAGTTTTACATTCTCATAAGGAAGAGACGCCGGGGCTGACGAGAGAAGAACTAGCACAGGAGGGCCTTGCAACACGCGGCCGCCTGGCCTCAAATCAACTGAAAGCGCAACAGTTTTAAGAACAAGGCTTGCACCTGAAGGAATTTGAGATGTCTTCGCGCGAGCTTCTCCCTCGTTAGCGCGAGAAGGAATTTTGCCCCTGCCTCTCCGCGCCGCCGTAGGGACGCCGTCAACGCTCCATGCCGCCCAAGGCCTTGCCGCCTTTTCCGCCGCTGCAGGCGCTTGTAGAGAATTGGTTGCCGAAAGAGACGTTGTAAAAAGAAGCGCCGCCACAGCCGCGGCAACTCCCGCAACGGCGCAAAGCGTACGCGCCTTTCCAGCTTTCATGCCGCACAAAACGAGTTTCAAGAGCATTTGTTCCTCCGCACACTAAAAAAATGCCCACCTACTTATTACTGGCCGAACGCCTCGAGATACAGTTCGGAGACGCGCTTTGCATCGTGCTCAGTATTATGCGAGGAGACGATTCTCCCCTCACTGAGAAAACATACTTTATCGGCAACCGCCGCCACGACAGGATCGTGCGTGACTAAAAGAATCGCCGTATTCTCCCTTGAATTAAGACCCTTGAAAACATCTGAGAGCGAGCGCGCCGATTTGGCATCAAGATTACCCGTAGGCTCATCGGCGAGAAGAAGCGAAGGCTTCATGTAAAGCGCGCGGGCAACCGCAACTCTCTGCCTCTCGCCGCCCGAAAGTTCATCGGGCCTATCATTGCCGCGCCCGGAAAGAGCGAAAGCGGAAAGAAGAGAATCCACCCTTTCACACGAGACCTTTTGATGATCGAGCTTTGCTGGAAGAGCGATATTCTCTGCCACCGTCAAAGACTCAATCAGATTGTACGCCTGGAAAACGACGCCCACATGCCTGCGACGAAAACGAGAGGCCTGCGAATCGCTCATCGCAGCGACATTCTCCCCTCCCACAAAAATCTCGCCTTTATCAGGAACTAAAAGCCCCGCCGCAAGATGCAGGAAAGTGGACTTGCCGCTTCCGCTCGGCCCCATGAGAGCCGTGAATGAACCTTGTTCGATTTCAAGCGAAAAATCTTTCAGAACTTCTCTTTTCAATGCGCCTTTCGAATACGCCATTGAAACATCAACCGCTTTTAAAGCTTGCATGAGAGAAACGCCCTCCTTAAAAAAAGACTACGTTAAAAAGGCCCGACCTTGAAATTAACGCGCCGCACTTAAATAACGGTAACACGCCTGCGGCATGCCCAGCACATATATGCCACCGTAACGAAGAATGACGCCGGAAGCCTTGCACGCGAAGAAGCCTTCACTCCGAGAAGAGTCGTGCGCCCGCCAAGCCCCATAGGACCTATACCGAGAGCATTTGCTTCTGAAAGAACTTCCTTCTCGAGCTTTCTCAAAACTTTGTCTGTTTTAGTGGAGCTAGGCGCCTTTTCATCAAGCGGCCGGAAAAGCTGCATCTTCGCCGTTTCATAACCCGTTGCGCGATCGCCGCCGATGCACACGCCGAGAATGCCGGGCGCACAGCCGTAACCGAGAATTTTCTTAACCGCATCAAGGAGGCACGCCTTAACGCCTGCCATGTCGCGCCCTGCAGAAAGGGAATCGTCAGGAAGCGAATACTGACGCGACATATTCTCGCTGCCGCCGCCCTTCATAATCAGGCAGACTCCGCGCGGCGGAAGACCGGGAACTTCGCCCTTCTCAACATAATGAATAACGGGCGCCCCTTCGGCGCAATTGTCATCATACGACGTGCCGTCTATCGAGTCGATTGCGTTACGCCTCAAAAAACCGGCCTTCGTCGCTCTCTGAACAGCCTTTCTGATGACGGAAGGCGTGACGCGAGAACGAAGAGCCGCATCAACAAAAAAAGTAAGCGTTCCAGTATCCTGGCAAATAGGAAGCGCGTTCTTTCTTGCGAGCGCGCAGTTTTCACGGATAGTTTTCAAGACCACCGCCGCAGATGAACCTGCACCCTCTTTACGAGATGAAGAAGCGAGCGCTTTGAGAACATCTTCCGGAAGAGATGTAGAAGTATCGCGGATCAAGTTGAATATTTTATCGACTGCAGACATATACCACCACCAATCAAAGAAGCCCTCGCGCACGAAGGTTGCGCATCGCCTTTCTGTAGGCGAGCTTTGCCGCAGGATTCCGCGAAGAGAAAAGAGCGTCGGCATTTTTACGCGTCAGATAATCGGTCTGCCAACTCCCGTCAGGATTCTGCGTGCGTATAATCTCGCTTATGGCATCGCTCGTTTTTTCGTTCGCAAGCATAAAGGCGGAAAGCCGTTTTTTAGAAGCGCCCTCTGCAACCGCTCCGCCGCGCGCCTTAGCACCGGCCGAAAACTGAAGGCACAGAACTGACGCGCCTCCGAGAAACGCAACAAGCGTTGCGGCCGCAAGAAGCGAAGGCTTGCGCCAGATCGTACATTTGCGCGAAAGCGGTTTATCGAACGCCCCTTTCATGCAGGCGACCATATTGCCGTATTCTGGACCCAACGAAGAGAGCGTCTCTTCAAGATCTTTTGTCATCGAAAATCTCCTTGAGTTTTTTCAGTGCGTTCGACATTCTGGACTTAACCGTTCCCACGGGGATCGAGAGTATCTCGGCAATCTCCGCATACGGCATATCCTGAAAGACCCCGAGTTCGACAACATCCCTCAACGGCTCTGAAAGTTGCGAAACCGCCCAGCGCACATCGCCTTTCACGCAAGGCGATACCGGCTCCTCCGTCTCAGGGCGGCCCTTCCCCCATTCCTCCTCTCGCGCCTGACGCCTTTTAGTTTTGCGCAGTGCGTCAATACGCACCTGGCGGGCTATGATGAAGAGAAAAGTGGAAAGCTTCGCCGTCCTTTCATAGCGGTCGCGATATTCCCACAGCCTGAGGAATGTCTCTTGGACGAGATCCTCCCCTTCAGCATATTCAACGCCCTGACGCCAGAAAAAGTTCAAAAGATTTTCTTTGAATCCGTACGCCTCAAGAAGGAGGTTCTCATCCGACATACCTTGCCACCTCCGAAGCGAGATAGGAATATTCGAGGAAAAGCCCCGAAAACGCCCACCCGACAGGCACAAGAGCCCCGAGAATCACGCCCGACAGCAGCCCGAATACGGCATCAGCCGGCTGCGCAAGAAGGCCATTGACAAGTTTTCTGACAATTACGCGTACGATCCAAAACACAATAAGAGCAACGAGTAGAACGCCAAGAGCGCGCGTCCATAAATGCTCAAAATACGTTTCCGACATGTTCCATCCTACAGAGCCTGCGACAAAGGACGAGACGCTCGCAAGAGCAAAAGCGAGCATCCCGGAAAAGCCGCAAAAAAGCCCCATTACCGAAAACACCATCGCAAGAGCTGCGATGGCATAATCAGCCGGCTGAAACAATTCAATCATCTTTTCTTAATTGGCTTTATCATTTCACGGTAGCGCTGATATCTGGCGGCCTGCTTGCCGCGAGAGTTAAGCCTGCCGAGCGCGGCGATGAGCCCATCGAGCGCAGTGAACGACATAGGGTCGGCCGCAACGGCGCGGGAGTAAATTTCCTTCGCCTCGGCATAGCGCCCCATATTCATCGCAAGAGCGCCGGCCGCAAGATATGTGGAAAGAGCTCCCGCACGAAGTGTGCAGGCGGTCCGATACGCTTCGAATACTGCGGCCTTTCCTGACGCGGAAGAGTCCGACGCTTCAAGCGCCTTCGCAAGCCCGAGCGCGGCAGGATACGACAGAACATCAAGCTTTAGCGCCTCTTTGTATTTTGCAACCGCCTCTTTATAACGCTTTTTTCTAAAGGCAGTCTCGGCAGCGGAAAGAGCCGCCGCGCTTGCCGCGCTGTTGCGCCGTGAAGCACCGGGCCGCTCCGAAGCCGTGCGGCGGATAGAATCCTGAAGCCCAGGGATGAGAGTGCGCTGGACTTTCGCAACCCGCGCCGAAGCTTGCGTATCAAGGCGGACATAAATATTGAAATTCTCAAGCGAAGACTCAAGATACCCAAAGCCATCGCGATAAAGAAGAGCGAGATGATACCACGCTGCGGCATTCTTGCGATTCAATCTGATAGCCGTAAGGAAGCTTACGCGCGCGAAATCAATTTCATCGCACGTCATTTCGACAATGCCCTTTTCCGCCCAAGCTTGTGACCTTACCTCTACAGGAAGAGATGTATCTTCGGCGAGCTTTGTGAAAATCTTCTCAGCTGAGGCATATTCCTTCTTGTGCCACGCAAGTTGACCTGCAAGCAACTCTACATCATACGCGCCTTCCGCGAGAGTACGCGCCGTAGCGACTGCTTTTGAGACATCGTCAAACTTGCCGAGAGCAAGTTTCACAAGCGCGTAATGAACAAGCGTATCTACCCTTCCGGGGACATCTTCAAGGCTCCTCGAAAGGAGTTTCTCCGCCCGCACAAAATCACCCGCCTCGTACGCGGCCTTGCCTGCCGCAAGATCGGAAAGACCATCGCTCGGGCCGCACCCAGAAAGGACTGCAACCATCGCGACGAGCAGCACAAAACAATTAAGACCTGATGAGAGAAAGCATTTCATCGCGTTTTTCCTCCATGATTTCGCGTGTCTTTCCTTCAAGATTAAGCCTGACAAGCGGCTCCGTGTTGCTCATTCTGACATTCGCCCACCAGCCCTCGCTCTCCCACGCATCTACGCTGGTGCCATCGAGGGAGAATACTTTCGCCTTCCCCTCATAAGCCTTGGCGACGCGCTCAAGAACAACGGCGGGATCAGTAGAAGTCTTCGTATTTATCTCGCCCGACTGCGAATATTTGCGCAGGGGAGCAACAAGCTCGCTCAGCGGCAGAGAGGAGGCGCTTACTATATTAGCGAGCGCATACGTCGCCATGGCGCTCGATTCGGCGGTGGAATTTGCCTTAAAGTAGTAGTGCCCCGAAAGCTCACCGGCGAAGATGGCATCGTTCTGGCGCATCTGTTCTTTGATGAAGCTATGGCCGACCCTCGACATCATAGGCTTGCCGCCAGCTTCAAGAATAGTCTCCTCGCATACACGGCTCGAACGCAGATCGTAAAAGCATACGGCTCCAGGATTCTGAGAAAGAAGTTCCTTAGAAATGAGAGCTGTCACAAAATCCATCGCGATTACATCGCCCTTCTCATCGAGGAAGCCGGCGCGATCAGCATCACCGTCGTAAGCGACGCCGAAAGCGTACTTGCCGGGATTCGCGCGCATAAGCTCCTGAAGAGATTTAAGCGTCTCAACATGAAGCGGATTGGCGTCATGGTTGGGGAAATCGCCATCGTACCCGCCGAAAAGCGCATCAAACGTAAGATCGCCACCTTTTAAAGCGACGCTTTCGGCAATGCCCATGCCGTTAGCAAAGTCTACGGCGATATGAAGAGGCTTTTGCATTCTTGCAAACGCCTTTACATGCTTTGCGTAGGCCTGTGAAATATCTACAGTCTTTACATACCCCTTCCCTACGGGAGGCTCGTGAAAGTCAATTTCACCTGCGATGCGTTCTATATCCTTAATGCCCGTGGCACCTGAAATGGGAACTGCCCCTTTGCGGCAAAGTTTGCAACCGTTCCATTCCTTCGTGTTGTGGGAAGCTGTAATCATCACCGAGCCATCAGCCCCGAGAGAGGAGTTCGCAAAATAACTCATCGGCGTGGACGCAAGCCCTATATCGAGAACATCAACTCCTTCGTCAACTAAACCTTGCGCAAAAGCCGTAAAGAGCGCGTCTGACGATTTGCGGCAATCGCGCGCGACAACCACTTTAGCTCCGCGCCCAGAAAACTCGCAAAACCTCGCATAAGCGCGGGCAATCCTGTAAAAATCGCGGTCGAAAAGCTCTACGCCATAAATGCCGCGAACATCATATGCTTTATAAATACTCATTTAGCACCTCTTTTAAGATTATTCAAAAAATTTTAAGATTTTCTCCGTCTCGTCAAGCTCAACCCCATGAGGATGATGCCCATACGCCCAGCGAGTTTCAACATTAATCACTCCGCCTGCTTTCTTAATCCTTTCAGCAAAAGGAATAGAATTCTTGCCTGGGTCTACAGTTTGATCCTGACCGCCATAAAGGAGAAGAATGGGGATTTTCGCAGCAGCGATTCTGCCGAAAAGATTGACTGGCATTCGCGGGTCTTCAGCCCAATTGCCGCCCGCCGGGATTGAGTTTGCCCACGGCCCGATTTTTCGCGCCGCTTCAGACGGAGCCTGCGGGGGGCTAAAGCCTTCAAACGAAAGCAGCGGCGCGTCTAAATAGATGCGGTGAACATTTTCCGGATGGGCCGATGCGTAGCGGACGGAAAAGAAGCCGCCCCAGCTCATCCCTATCAAATTTGCCTTCGGCGCGAATGAAAGCTTCTCGACAAGATACTTTTGGAAGGCAAACGCCGCCTTCACTCCCTCATCATTCATGCGCGTGGAGAAAAGGTCGATCGTCGCATGATGATAACCTTTTGCAAGCGCGTCAGGGACGCCAGTGCGTTTGACAAACGACTCCGCCCATTGCATGGTCCACGTCCAAGGACGGCCTGCAAGCGGCTTGACCGAAGGCTCAACGACCCATGCGACAAAACCGTTGAATTTGAATTTGGTGCGCTTAAACCCGTACCATTCGTCTTGAGAGACTATTTCGCAATCCTTTGCTATCTTGGAAGATAAATCAGTTTCTGATGCGCGGCAATAGGAGAAAACAGCAAAAACCAACATTGAAAAAAGAAACGCTACAAAAGATTTTTTCATTTTTTATGCTCCTGAACTCTTTCAAAAAACACAATGCATTGGCGGAGGGAGGGGGATTCGAACCCCCGATACGAAGTTTAATCCGTATGACGATTTAGCAAACCGTTGCCTTCAGCCACTCGGCCATCCCTCCAGATATGCGCGCTTATAGCGTACAAACTGTAAACGCGCATAGTATATCACATCTTCTGAATCCCGTCAACGAAGACGGCTGATGGACGCCAAGTTTTCTTGTCAATCAAGACAAGATCGGCGATAAAGCCCTTCTCCACCTTCCCCAGCTGCTTGCCCCAGCCGTGCTCGATGGCCTGGTTCCACGATGTGCAGCGCACAAGGTCCTTAAGCGGAAGCCCCGTAACTTCATGAACATTCTTAAGCCCATCGCCCATCCAGAGGGTGGAGCCTGCGAGATTACCGCCCTCAACGAGACGCGCTTCACCGTTCTTGAGAAGAACCTTAAGCCCGCCCATCTCGAACGCATACCCATCATCGCAATGCGAGCAGCGCAGAGAATCGGTGATAATCTGGACATGGGCGAGATCGCGCTTGAGGAAGATGAGCCTGAGCATATCATCGCAAAGGTGGATTCTATCGCAGATAACTTCAATATCAAGATCGTCAATCAGAAAGCCTGCGCCGACCATTCCGATTTCGCGGTGGTGAAGAGGCGTCATCTGATTGCAGAAATGCGTCATGTGCCTAAGCCCTTCACGGTATGCAGGCATAAGCTCTGCAAGCTTCGCCCCCGTATGCCCGCAACTCGGAACGACGCCGCGCTCGATGCAAGCTTTTGCGAACTGGGCGCCGCCCTTCGTCTCGGGCGCATACGAAATCTGCACGACGGGGTAAACCTTCCTGATTGCATCGAGCTCCTTGACGCTGGGGCTGCGCACAAACTTCGGATTCTGCGCGCCACAACATTTTACATTGATGTACGGGCCTTCAAGATGAATGCCGGGAATCTTCGCGTACGGCATGCCTGCGTCGGCGTATTTCTTCGCGTTCTTCGCGGCCTTGATAAGCTCGGCGCGAGAAACGGTGAGCGTAGTAGGAAAGTATGAAGTTACACCTTCCTGAAGCTTCGCTTTGGAAACCTCAAAAATCGCGTTGCCATCAGGGTCGCAGAAATCGCACCCGAGCGCGCCGTGCGTATGAACATCGATAAACCCAGGCATCAAATACGCGCCCTTAGCGTCGACGAGTGTGTCGCCAACCTTAAGGGAAGGCTTCTCGCCAGCCTTTGAGGCGGCTACGGATTTGATTTTTCCACGCTCAAGAACGACTGTTGCGCGGCGGATTTCAACACCAGGAGAAATGACGTGTGCATTTATTATTATCGTTTTCATATATTCTTTTCCTTTCTGCCTCCTGCGGCGGGAATGATGGTTTCTTCCGACAAATTGAACTTGTAGAGGGCTACGGAGAGATCCTGGAGAGATTCTTTTATCTCCTGAATCCTTTCTTCTCCAATATCGCACGCAATAACGACCGCATCTATATTGTATTCGTTGATGATTTTCGGTATATCCTCAAAAGTGCCGAAAACGCGCAATGAACCAACATACTGGCCTTTGAGCGTTTCGTCATCATCGACTATCCCCATGATCACCCTTGAGTTTTCAGTGGTTTTTCTCACAAGCTCGCGGCGGAAAGCTCGGAAGCGCAGCCCCGCGCCGTAAACTAGAACTCGCGAGACGTCTTTTCTTCCGGCAAGGCGAGAACAATCAAGAGCGTAGAAGAAATCGCGGATGACTCCCCTGAAGACGCGGAAGAGGAAAAGCATGGAAAAAGAAACAAATGCGTAGACGATCCCGAACCGGAATATAAACTTTTCGCACTTTTCAGAACAGTAATAAATTACGACAGAGCCTGCAATGGAGCCTGCAACGCAAGCGAGCAAGAGCCTCACGCAATCCATCGTAAGCGCGCGCGACCAAACTATAATGTATGCTCGTAAACAAACGAGGCACACAAAAACGGACGCAACGAGCACAGGCGCAACTACCCTTGAGAGAATATCATTTACGGCAACATCAAGGAGCAACGCTACCGCAAGCACAGAGAACGAAAGGAACACCACATCCATGATAAGAGCAAGTGGCATTGCGATTCTCGTTAACAGGCGGCGAGACTTCCACCCCTTCGTGTGCGCCATATTGTTCAAGAGCTTACCCATATCGAATAACTCGACGCGGGCCATATCGCGGAAAATAAGAACTGTGGCGATTGAGAAAGCGGCAAACCAAAGCCCAGCCGTGCGTGAACGCATATAAGCGGCGATAAGCCCGACAACCACAGCAAGAAGAGCTACCGCATACAAAATTAGAGCCGCACGCGACTGATTAAGCCCAACGGAGCGAAGAATGCGATGATGAATATGATCTGTATCAGCGGTCATCACACGCCCGGCGTGCGCATCCGTTCCCTCGCTTGAATACAAAAAGCGACGGATAGAACGGCGGAGAATCGCAAGAACCGTATCAAAAATGGGAACTCCCATAGCCAAGAGAGGAACACCGACGGAGACGAGGAAAGAATTTTCCACATGCGCGCAGAGAGGAAGCGAGGCGACTATACAGCCGATCATCATCGAGCCTGAGTCACCGAGAAAAACGCTAGCAGGATTGTAGTTGTATCTGAGGAATCCGAGCAAACCGCCAATAAACGCCGCGTAGAAAGATATCTGTGCAGTGTTGCCGGTGAAGAAAAGCCCTCCAGCCATTCCCACCAGCGCGATTGTCGCAAGTCCACTTGCGAGCCCATCAAGACCGTCGATAAGATTAAACGCGTTCATCGCGCCCGTAATCCACAGCATAGTGATTATGCAATCAACTACCGGCGGCAGCGACGGCCAAATATCAGAAAAGCAAAGCCCCGCCCACTTCCAGAGCAAAAACGAAACTACGCCTTGAAAAAAGAGTTTTACAAGAGGCGGGAGCGACCATTTGTCATCGGCAAAGCCTACGACCATAATAATTCCGGCGCAGGCAATAATCTTCCAGAACATCGCCTGCGGCACGGAGCCGAGAGGCGGAAGGCCCGTCACGAAAATAAAAAGAGAATATGAAATGACAACACCGACGTATACGGCTATCCCACCGCCGCGAGGAATCGAATGCTTGTTCAGCCGCCTTTCGCCAGGCCTATCAACTATCCCCAAACGCCTGTTGATCTCGCGCACAACCGGCGTCAGAACAAGCGTGGAGACGAGCGATAGCACGAATGGGACAATGTATGGAAGAAATTTCTCAATCATTTCTTCGTATTATACCAAAAACTGCCGTTTTATGAGCGCATTGAAAATATTTCGGGCGCTTTGCCAAGCGCCCATGGATAAAATCACTTCGCATGTGGACTCTTACGCCAAAGAGAGAGGTATTCAACATTCCCTTTCTCTTTGCCTTTTATCGGCGAAGGCGCAAGCCCTAAAAGCTCAAGTTTAAGCTCCTCTATTCCAAACTTGACTATCGCATCGCGCGCTTCTATGCGCAGGGCCTCGTCTTTGACAAGGCCTCCCGGCGCATTCCCGCGCCCGACTTCAAACTGAGGCTTTATAAGAGCTACCGCCACGCCGCCAGGCTCAAGCACTGAGGCTATCGGAGGAAGAATAAGCTTAAGAGAAATGAAAGAGACGTCCGTCACCGCAATTTCTGGACGATGGGGAAGATCCTCCTTTGTCATGTACCTCGCATTGAAATTCTCTTTCACCCATACGCGCTCGTCAACACGCAACTTGTACGCAAGCTGATTAGTTCCCACATCAACGGCCATTACGTGAGCCGCTCCATGCTGGAGCAGACAATCAGTAAAGCCCCCCGTAGACGAGCCGACATCAAGGCACCGTTTTCCTTCTGCATTCAAAAGCGCGCCTTCACCAGTCCCCCAGAGAGCGAACGCGCCCTCAAGCTTCTCTCCGCCGCGCGAAACGAAGCGCTGAGGCGCTTCCACTTCAATCACGGAATTTTCACCGACGGACCTTGACGCCTTACGCTCGACTTGCCCGTCGACACGCACTTTCCCTTCAAGAATAAGAGCCTGGGCCATCGCCCGCGATGAGGCAAGGCTTCTTGAGACAAGTTCAAGATCAAGCCGCTTTTTCACTGCCCCTTTACCTTCAGCCTCTTGGTGCCTCTGATTTCTGTGCGCATAATGGCCTTGGTGATTCCAAGAGAAACTTCAACCATCACCTTTTCTGCGCTCTCTTCAACAAGAACGCCGCGGACAATTCCATGGACGGTTTCGATTTCAATATCAGGCAGGAAAATGCGCTTTAGGCGTATATTAGCCTGAGAAGTCTTAGAATTACGCACCGTCACACGGCGGGAAGTCTCTTCATACCCTTCCTTGCGCACTATGACGACATGCTCGCCTTCACGAACATTCTCAACGGGGAATACATCGCTTCTGAGAGACTCGCCCTTGGTGATGCCGAGGATACGGCCGTCGAACACGACCGTCGCGCCTGGAGGCTCCGTGCGCACCTCGAGCCGCCCCATAACATTCGAAAGGCGAAACTCCTCTCTCAACGACTGGCCCGCCTCGACGGTGACCATCTTTTCAAGGACACCGAAACCGTCCTTCTCTGCCCTCACTCGATATTCGCCAGGCTTTAAATCAGTTATGGCGAGCGGACCCTCGCCGCGTGGAATATCATCAAGATAGAACCTCGCCCCCTCCGGAACAGAAACAAGATGCAGAGTGCCGGGCAAGAGCCTCATCTCTATAGGCAGATTCAGCATGTCGCCTGCGCGCATGGAAAGCTCTCTAACCTCTTCATGGAAACCTTCAAGGCGGAATTTTACCACCGCACGGCCCTTCGGAATATCGTTTACGACTACGGGCGTTCTGCCGCGCGGAATTCCATTTACAAAAACTTCTGCGCCTGCAGGCTCGGAAGATATGCTGATGGAACCTGAGTCGAGCACCATAGTCTCTTCGCGGACAAGAGGCTCGCGCCCGTTGAATTTGACTGAAAGCGTCTGCAGCAGATACCCTGTTTTCGTAAGCCTTATTTTATACGTCCTATTTGCATCAAGGTCGGTAAAAAGGCGCGGAGTCATACCAGCGGCGATACCGTCGATGGCGATACTGCATCTTTGAGGATTTGAGCGCAGAAGAAAAAGCGCCTTCACAGGCTCAAGCGTTTCATTTTTCTCAAGAACAGGCCCTTCATCCATCGTAAAGAAGCTATCCTTCTCTTCATAGCCCGCAAGACGATATTTCAGGTGATGTACTCCAGGCTCAAGATCGTAAAGCGTGACAGGAGTCATTCCGCGGTCGCGCCCGTCGACTATCACGGTGGCGCCTGAAGGCTGGCTTGTCACGGAGACACGCGTTCTTATCAGAGGATCTTGCTGAGCTGAAAGCGTAAGCGAAAAAAGACCGAACGAAAAAACCAGCGCCAGTGCGGCAAAAACAGACTTCATTGTCATCTTCCGCTCTCCCTCTTAATGCGGCTTTCAACCGTCAGCAATTTCGCCCTGGCATCGCGGTGACGGTCATCGCGACGGTCAGGAACCATTTCAAGCAGCGTCATAAGCTCCTTCTTCGCCTCTTCCCAACGCGCCAAATTCAAGGCCCGGTCGGCACGGAAACGCTGTTCTACGCAACGCTCTTTGAGAAGATCTTCCGACCTCTCCTTCCCTTCGCGCGCTTTCGCCGCAATCGGAGGCTTGGGATTAATCGTCTCAAGATAAAATATCGCCTCCTCATAAGCGGCGACGGAAGCGGCCAGATTGCCGTGCTCCACATCGCGGTCGAGCCACTTCGACTCGCCAAGCTCCACCGCCTTCTCCGCCATTTCAAGAAGTTTTGCGCGGGAATACTGTATAGCCCACACTCCAAGCTCGCTCTTCGAGAACGCTTCAAGCTTCTCGCGCACCGCACGAAACGCTTCCGGCTCGTGCATATTTACGACGCGCACCGTTTTAACACAAGTGGAATAAACGACCTTGAGAGTCAAGCTCTTTAGCTCTGGGGGGTCAGGAGTCAACCCCACGTACTCGGGGTCTAAATCTTTCAAATTCTTCCATGCGAGAATATTGGCTATCTCCGCCTTGGCTTGACTGTCAAGAGGGCTTTTCTTCTCGGGGCGACGGTTTTCATCTGGCACATCATCGACGCGAACGGAAAGAACGCCGTCTGGAGAATACCCGATCGCATAACGGAAAATGCGAGATTGATCAGCCTCGACCTTTTCGTAGAAAAACTCAAGAACCTTTGGCGTCTGCTCGTTCGCTGAATCGACTTTCTTCGGAGATCCTTCTTTAACAGGAGGGTTAAACAAGTCAGAATTCGACTTAAGAAGAAAGAATATAGCCGCCAAACACAGAACGACAAGAAGTATGCGGATAACCGGAATAAGAAGTTTCTTTTTTTCGGCCTCATTTCCTTCTCCTTGTGAATAAGGCGATTGCACGCTCTCGCTTGCGCCGAGCCCCAAATCCACAGCCGACCCGACGTCAACGCCGCCGCGTGCGCCATCATCCTGCTGATAGGGCGTCCCCACTCTGATTTTCTGCGCTCCGACTTCAATTTCTGCACCATTATGAAGCACGCACGGATCGGCGCCAATTAAGGAACCGTTTACGATTGTGCCGTTTGCGCTTGCAAGATCAGTAACACGCAACCCTGTAGAATCTGAAAATTCAAAATAGCAGTGATTGCGGGAAAGCTCTTCATCGGCAATGCTGATATCGCAGCTGGAAGACCTGCCAAGGCGAAGCCCTGCCGGGCCTACCTCAAACACTTTCCCGGCCAACAACCCGGAAACGAAATATAATTTTGGCGCCGCATCCATTAAAACACCCCTTTCAAGGCTTGCGTAACAACTGGCCCAAGAAGAATAATAAACACTGCCGGGAAAATGCACAGCATAAGTGGCCCCAGCATTTTCACTGGCGCTTCCGCGGCAAGTTTCTCAGCTCTGTCAAAGCGGCGCGAGCGGAGCTGATCCGACTGTATGCGCAACATAGCCCCGATGGAAACGCCAAGCTCATCGGCCTGAATAAGCGCGAACGCCACCGACCTCAAATCACGCTGACCGACGCGCTCGGCCATCTCGCGCAACGCATCACGGCGAGTGCGCCCAAGCTGAATCTCTTTCGTCATGCGCAAAAGCTCCTCGTTGAGAGCATCAAGTTTTCTAAGCTTGCAGTTGCGCTGAAGGGCGCTTATAAAATCCATGCCCGCTTCAACTGAAAGAGTCAATAGATCAAGCACGAAAGGAAGCGACTTCTGAATCGACGCATGACGGCGTTTGACAGCATCATGAAGCCAAAGCTCAGGAAGAACCCAAAGGAGCATAACTTTCAGAGCGACAAACTCCTCACCTGAAAGAAGCCCTTCAAAGCCGCCTTGAACTAATTTTTTTTCCGCTCTTTCCACTGAGCTGCGCAAAAAATTGCTTCTGACGAGAGGGAAAAAATTCTGCGCGAAAGGAAGAAGCATTTTAAAAACAACCGGTAGCTGCCGCGCCTGCCGCCTGCCGTCGG
This sequence comes from Kiritimatiellia bacterium, assembly GCA_018384485.1. Classification (GTDB taxonomy): domain Bacteria; phylum Verrucomicrobiota; class Kiritimatiellia; order RFP12; family UBA1067; genus UBA1067. The sequence continues at coordinate 2,732 of JAHBAE010000065.1, read as the reverse complement.
CAAGCGTCACATACGTAACTTCCGACGCCATAGACGCAACGTACCAGGCTACCCCAGCCGCAGCAAGCGTCCACATAACGACTGATATTAAAAAATGAAATTCCATTTCACGTTAATTATACCACAAAACCGTTACCGCCGCACCCGCGTGACTTTTAACGCGGGAACCGAGCGATTACACCTTTTAAAGAATCCCACATCTTCTTTTTGACTTCGCGCTGCGCTATCGCCCCCTCCTGAAACCTGAGGATATACTCTGGCGAATATGTGACAAGCGCCGGCACCCCTCCAGGGACGGAAATCCAAGAGCCGGGAGTGGTCTGCTCGTTGGGGAAAAACATTTTAAGGGCAAGAGACCCTAAAACAACATACGCCTTTGCAGGCGGAGCGGGAGCGTGAATCACAACGGGCGCTTCCTCCGCCGTACGGTTCATGGCGACAATTATCTTCGCCATCATTTCATTACCCTTGGGCGAAAGTGCGCGATGATGAAGGAATACGAAATCGCGCAATACCTGAGGCGCGGCAGCAGGAGGCGGAGGCTCTATGGTGCGCGACCGAGGCTCAACAATGCGCGGTTGTGACTCAACAGCAGGCGGCTTAGACGGCTCAGATAGGGAAAGTGCGGAAGTTTCAAGGGCTGCTGCATTAGGCTCAAGATCTCCGCTTCCAGGCAACGGCTCGAGAAGAGAGCGATCAAACTGCAATGAACGCACACCAAGGCTGCGCTCAAGTTCAAGCGCAGCCTCAAAGCCTTCAAGTATCTTATCGAGAGCCTCCAAGCCTAAAATTTCCTTTTAGGCTTTCTTCTTTGAATTAAAACCATATGGGTTTTTCTTCTGCCAGCGCCAAGCATCCTCGCACATCTCATCAATGCCGCGTTGAGCCTTCCACCCGAGCTCCTTTAGCGCAAGCGTGGGATCGGCCCAGCACTCCGCCACGTCGCCTGGTCTGCGAGGGCAGATTTTGTAAGGCACGGGCCTTTTTGACGCCTTCTCAAAAGCCTTTACAATTTGCAGAACGGAATAGCCGTTGCCCGTTCCGAGATTGTAAGTTTTAAGCCCCAATTTAGGCTCCTTCTCAATTTTCTCAATAGCCTTCAAGTGGCCGAGCGCAAGATCTACAACATGAATGTAGTCTCTTACTCCTGTGCCGTCGGGCGTGGGATAATCGCTTCCAAAAACGCTCAACTCCGCAAGGCGGCCCACCGCAACTTGCGAGACATAAGGAAGGAGATTGTTTGGAATGCCGGCAGGATCTTCACCGATAAGGCCAGACTTATGCGCGCCGATCGGATTGAAATAGCGCAGAAGGATCACGTTCCATTCAGGATCAGCCTTTTGAACATCCTTAAACACCTGCTCCATCATAAGTTTAGTCCACCCATAGGCGTTCGTGCAGCCAGGAGTCGGGAAATCCTCGCGGATCGGCACCGACTTCGGATCGCCGTAAACTGTGGCGGAAGAAGAGAAAACGATGTTCTTGCACCCGTGAGCGCCAAGGCACTTTAAGAGAGTGAACGTTCCTCCGAGATTGTTCTCGTAGTATTTAAGAGGAATCTTAGTTGACTCGCCAACAGCCTTGAGTGCGGCGAAATGGATAGCCGCGTTAAAAGGACCTTCTTTATCGAGAACTGCATTGAGCTTCTTCTCATCGCGGATATCGACCTTATAGAAAGCAGGCTCCTTACCCGTGATTTTCTTAACGCGCGAAAGCGATTTCTTCGAGCTGTTGCAAAGATTGTCGACTATAACAACCTCATGCCCGGCATTGAGCAACTCTACAGTAGTGTGGCTGCCTATAAACCCGGCTCCGCCTGTAACGAGAATTTTCATTCTTTATCTACTCCTTGGATTTAACATACCTTGAAGCGCATCCGTTCTACTCCAAAGCTTTTTATGTATTATACCATAAACGAAATTGGCGAATGCGTGAAAATGTACTCGGTCGGTCAACACCGCTATCGCGGTCTTGACCGACCGAGTACATAGCTTATACGGAAGGGTCTGCCCCTCTTTACCATAGAATCTTCTTTTAACACAGAGACACACTTTTTTGACAGGATTAACAGGATTGACAAGATTAGGAAATGAATCTCTACTCTACGATAAAAGAATTTTAACGCAGAGGGGCAAAGGAGCAGAGGGGCAAAGGAGAATGAAGAAAACTCTGTGTCTCTGAGTCTCTGTGATAAAACTAACACAGAGGCACAGAGGGGGATTTTTCTGAATCTTCTCCTTGCCTCCGAACCTCCGAATCTTCATGCAGCGAAAGCAACTTTCCTTGTCGAGCCTTCTGTTAAAGGGACTTTCTTGAAACAACTTCTACTTTGGCGCAGGGGCGAACCCGCCCGTGCCCTTCTTCTAATTATATCGCCACAGAAAAAACGCGGGCGTGTTAGCCCGCGCACCAAATACAAGTTGTTTTTACCAGTTGTTCAGGTTGTTTCCAATCTAAACATTCTAACATTCAAACATTAACCCTCTTCCCATTCACCGTTCTCCATTCCCCGTTCACCTTAAGAATTTTCCGCACAAGATTCTCATTTTCGTAACGCGCCAACAATAATCCTGTAAATCTTGTTAATCATGTCAAAAAACTTCAGATAGCAGTTAGTCATCTCTTCATCCCTTGCTTGTAATCGGGAAGAACAAGTTTCGGTCACCGCGCGAACTCCTAATTCTTCGCGCTTGTGAAGATCGACGACTGTGCACAATACGCCACTATCCGAG
>JAHBAE010000062.1 GCA_018384485.1 Kiritimatiellia bacterium | reverse complement strand
CCGACCGCCACCCCGAGGGGTGGTGGTCCTTTCTTCTATGGAATTGTGTTTCTCTTCTCCATTGTTGAAAGTGAATTTACAGACAATAGTTTACACTATCGAGCCTGGACTTTTGACATTGGACTTGGGCATGGCTTTGATTGGACAAGAGGAGCAATGAAATGAAAAGGAGCAACGACATGAAGAAACTCGCGTATGGGATTGTTTGGGCTTTCGCGGCAATGTCCGCGGCAGTTGCGTTTGCGGAGCCAGGGCTCTATCAGAAGGCCCTTTCCGGGGCGTTCAACACAACTGACAATCCAAGCGATAACGACATTGTCGTGCCTGGTGCGCTCCTGGCCTCTACCCACACCTCCAGCTACACCTACGAAGATACGACATATACGATGGGCGACAACCAGACATACGCCTACAAGGGTTTGATGTTCATGAAGGGCGGCGTCACCTATTACTTCGTGAAGAACTACGATGACAACGGCCTGGTCCGAATCACCGATCTCGACGGCAACGAAGTTACAGTGATCAACAACACCGCCTTCAGCCAAGTGCCGACCGGCAGCTTCACGCCTGAATCGGACGGCTATTACGGCATCGACCTTCGCGTCGGCAACGGTTCAGGCGGCAAGGGCCCGACTACTGCGCCGTTCGACAACGCGAGCCAGCTTGCGGCCGGCCTTGCCTGGAACACGAACGGTCTTACATCCTGCACCACCAGCAACTATCAGCAGTGGCGCAAGTTCATGAATACCGAGGGCGACGAGTTCCTCTTCACCGAGGAGCCGTCGTATAACATCAAGGTGCTGAAGATCCCCTCCCAGGTCAGTCTTTTCGGCGAACAGCCTGCGCCGGGTTTCGTGGTCACGAACTATATGGACGACACGAGCTGGACTTTTGGTCCGGGCGGAACCTCGGCCGTGGAGACCCCGCTCGATGTCGCCTATACCTATGATGGCAACCGGTGCACCGTGACCGTGACCGGCAAGGCCGGAAGCGCGCTTGAAGGCATGTCCTCGTCGAACTCCTTCGTCATCTACCGTCGCGTCAAGTCCATCACCTCCACCGGCACGCAGTACATCGACACCGGAATCGTGCCTGGTCCCACGACAGCCGTCGAGATGCATTTCAACACCACGAACAGCGCGAACGGTACCTCGTGGTTCGGCGCGGGGGCGTGGAATACGGCAAGCTCCTACCAGCTGTCTCAGAACGACACCTACAGTTTCCGCGGCGCGGGGAATGTGCTGGGGATGATGTACGAAAACGGCATCGACGGATTTATCTCCATCAGCACCGACGCTGTGGACAACTGCCACTTCAACCTCGGCGGAAACACCGTTACGAAGACGGTCTCGCTCGCATACACCGGGTCGAATAAGCTCAACATCTTCGCGACCAACAACGGCAACTCAAAGTCAAAGCTCACCCTCTACTCGTTCAAGATCTGGCAGGACGGCGTGCTTGTCCGCGATTTCGTTCCCGTCCTCCGCGGCAGCGTCATCGGGCTCTGGGATCTCGTGACCGACACCTTCTTCAAGAATGTCGGCACGGGGGCGTTCATCGCAGGGCCTTACGAGACGGACATCGCCGTCGCGCGGATTCCCAACCAGTTCTACTCCGGCGCCGCGCTCGAGCCGTCGGTCGTCGTCTCCAACCACACCGGCACCGCGCTGCTGGTGAAGGACGTCGACTACACCGTTTCCTACGAGAACAATGCCGCGGTAGGAACTGGCAAGGCGATTGTTTCCGGCATTGGCGCGTACAGGGGCGTCGTCACCAACACGTTCGCAATCTACGCCGCGCCGGCGGCTCCCGCAATGCCCGCGACCGCCTATGTCCAGCACGGGCTGATGAACCACTGGGACGCCATAGACAATGTCGGGACTGGCACATTCGACCCTGCCGCCGCGACTTGGAAGGACCTCAAGGGCGGACTCGATTTTACGCTCACAGACCGCGCAGACTGGGGCGGCGGGTTCCTTCAGACGCATGGCTTTGCCGGTGCCGCCGCGGGCAAGACGGGCCAGTACCTCACGATGGAGATCAAGTACCGCAGCGACAAGGCGCGCCGCGGCATGCCGTTTGTCTCCGGCTACGCCTGGAACCGCGTTGTCTGGTATTTCGCCCTGAACCAGCTCTGGTTCCATCACCAGAACAACGCGAACCGCGCCGTCCTGACGGGAATGACCAATCCAGACGCGAACGTCCGCGACATTGCCGTCGTCTATGGTGCCGCCAGCTCCGCGAGCGACGCCCCGATGCTGTTCTACGAGAACGGCGTCAGGCGCACCACCGGCATCTCCACCACCAAGTCGCAAGCCGGCATCGACTGGATCTACACCTTTACGCGGGCCTCGATCGGCGGCGAAAGCGAATCACGCTACAACTTCGAGGGGCGGCTCTATTCGATCAGGCTCTACGACTGTCCGCTCACGAGTCAGGAAATCGCCTACAACGCCGCGGTGGACAAGGTGCGCTATGAAGGCGTTGCGCCGGAGGAGGCGTTCAACTCGTCCGACATGCGCTGGAACGCGACGAGCGGCAAGGTAGAGGTGCTGATCGACCTCCGCGCGCTGCATGGTGAGGGCACGTTCTCCATCAACGGCGGCGGCGCGAGCGAATGGGTGAGTGTCGGCGACAAGGTGTCGATCGTCTACACGCCGGTGGCTGGCGAGGAGGCGATCGAGTGGCACGGCCTGCCGGACGGCGCGCCGCGCTCCGCCGACAACTTCACCGTCAACTTCACCGCCGAGGCGCCAGTCGCGGCGAAACTGCAAATGCTCAAGAAAATCGACGTCACGCGCGCCCTCAACGCCGACCCCGGCGTTGAGGAGGGGGCTGGAAATTTCCATGACGGCTCCGCTTGGAGGACATTCATGTCGGCGAGCTGGAACCGGGTTAATGACCGTGCCCAGCTGGGTGTTCATTCAACGACGAGCGACCGGCGCGGATACCATTATCTGAGCTCGTATCAGGGCAATATCTTTTTCCAGGCAGGGCTCGCCATTCCCGCCGGCAACTACACGCTGACGTTCGAGCATGCGGCGGCAGCGACGGATCACACGATTCAAACCTGGCAGCTTGTCAACTCGAACAACGTCGCGCAATCGCTCTGCTCCGTCACCAACGAAATGCGCATCTACGGAACGTCATGGCACACGGTGCAGACCGACTTCACCGTTGCAGAGGACGGAATATACACGCTCAAGGTTATTAACAACTCGGTCGGCTCGTTTGGCAACTGCTTTTCGCTCTTCGACAACATCTCCATCACCTCCGACACCGACCTTAATATCGAAGTCGAGAAGTGCTATCCGTATTTCGGAGAGGATCAGGTGCGGCCGCCGGTCGTCGTCCGTGACGACGAAGGCAACATCCTCACGGAAGGCGTCGACTACGAGCTCTTCTACGGCGCGAACAATTCCGCCGGCAGCGCGCTGGACTACAGCACGGTTGCACAGAAGCACGGCAACGGCTATGTCGCGGCGAGGGGGCTCGGGAGACACCACGGCGTCGCGGGCGCGAACTTCCGCCTCGGAACGCCCATCTATGTGAAGCCGGACGGCCTGCCGGAGAACGGCGGCACCTCGTGGGCGGACGCGGTCGATTTCTCGACGGCGCTTAACCTCGCCGCCGCTTCGCACGCCAACAGCGAAATCTGGATCGCCGGCTCGAACGTGCTCTCTGCCGCGGCGGTTACGCAGACATTCTACGGCAACAAGATTTTCCGCGGCGGCTTCAAGGGGACGGAATCGACAATCGAGGAACGCGAGGATGGCGCATACTCCATTATCGACGGCGACGGCCAGTTCTCTGCCGTGGTCTTCAGGGACTGCTGCAACGTGTTTTTCGAGCATCTTCACTTCCGCGGCTCGCCGGCAAGGGCGGTCTCCAAGACCGGCTGGGCCGGCGACGTCTTCATCGACGACTGCGTCTTCGAGGAGAACGGCAACGCGCTTTATGTGCAGGGCTTAGACAAGTCGCCTTATGATCAGGGCGCGCTCTATGCGAAGAACAGCGTCTTCAAGAACAACTTCTCGACGGACGAGGCGGACGGAGCGGCGTCGATCTATTCCTACCTCACGCGGCGCGTCTCGGTCGAGAACTCGCTTTTCGCCGGTAACACGCTCGCGACCTCGTCGAAGGTGAAGACGAGCGCGATCTACGCGAACAACTCGGCGGTTGAACTCAAGGAGTGCGACTTCATCGGCAACATTGGCAGCGGCGCGACCTACGGCACGGTGCGCGCGTCGGGCAGCAACGCGCCGAACATTATCGAGAATTGCCTCTTCCGCGGCAACCAGACTGACGGCGAGAACGGCGCGGCGGTGATGATCGAGCATTACACGCTCGAGGGGCGCTCCGAGATCGCCAACTGCACTTTCAGGGCGAACGCCAATGCCACCGCGGGCGGCTGCGCGGGCGTGAAGGGCGTCAAGGGCCAGATCGTCGTCCGCAACTCGATCTTCTTCGGGAACGAAGTCGACTTCGCTGACAGTGCCAACTTGGCGTTCGACATCGACTACACGCTCCTCGCGGACGATACTGGTACGACCTGTTCGTTCGTCAACGGCGCGTCGAAGCTCGGAGACTCGATGGTCTACGGCGACCCGCTCTTCGCGGCGGCGGACGATTGCCACCTCCTTTCCGATGCGGGCTACTTTGACTCCGAAGGCAACATCCACTATGCCGCGGCGGGTGTCCGCTCTCTGGCGATAGACGCGGGCGATCCCAAGAGCGACTTCTCGCGCGAGAGCGCGCCCAACGGCGGCTGCGTCAACCTCGGCCGCTACGGCAACACCGAACAGGCGTCGCGCACGCCGTCCGCCTCGCCTGCCGTCGTCGGCGCGCCAACGGTCGCCTGGGACAACCCTGACGGTTACACGATGCCGACCATTTCCTTCACAATGGGCGGCAGCGGCTCCTACATCGCGCGCGGCACGATTTACATTTCTACGGACGGCGGCGTGACTTGGGTGGACGTCTCCGGCACGCTTGGCGGTCTCGTAAACGGGCAGACCAAGATCTTCCAGGTTCCTGCCTACTATATCCCAGGCGACACAATCCAGGTGAAGGTTGCGGTGGAGGGCGCGGGCAAGGAGAGCGAGTCGGCGACGGCAAGCGTCGTCGTTTCGGGGACGCTCCCGCCGTGGTACGGGAAAAAGGGGCCGGACAACGTGATTCACGTGCGTCCGGGCGCAATCGGCAAGAACGACGGTACAAGCTGGACCGATGCCTTCGCGACGTGGTCGGACGCGCTCGCGGCGGTGTCGACGCTCAAGAACGAGATATGGATTGCCGGCACGAACATTGTGACCGAGACAATCCCGACGAAGGAGTTCACATTCCCAGTGGTGATCCGCGGCGGTTTCACGGGCGTTGAGTGCGCACTGTCTGAGCGCCCAGAGGGGCATAGGTCAGTGATTGACGGTAAGAACAACTTCGACACCTTCAACTTCAGCAATACCCAGAGCATCACCATCGACTCAATCGAGTTCCTCCGTGGTAAGTATCGAGGGCTGAAGAAGACACCCTCCGCCGGCGATGTGACGCTCACAAACTGCGTCTTCTACGGCTGCACGATAGGCCACGGCAACTGGGACGGCCAGGGGAACTCCAACGAAAGCTACAAGTATGGCGGCGGCGGCGCGGGCCTCTACGGCAGCGGCAGTGCCAAGGCGACGGTTGTCGATTGCCGGTTCGAGGGGAACATCATCAGCTCCATCGTCAGCGACACAGTCTCCGGCAATGGCGGCTTTGGCGGCGGACTCTACGTCGGTAGCTTCGGCGGCGGCGCGGACATCTATCGCTGCTCGTTCGTCACCAACTACATGATGCGCAACTACGACAGTTCCACCGCTCGCATGGCGGCGCTTCACGTCTACAACACGCGCGCCACGGTTGACGGCTGCTCGTTCTACGGGCATTATGCGGACGGCATCGCAGATGTTCGAGGCACCTGCTCTGGCAGCGTCTTCCGGCGTTGTAGCTTCGTCGGCAACTACGGTTGCAGTTCGGGCGTCCTGTCGGTCAATCTCGACAACGCATCCGATACGGCGCTGGTCGAGAACTGCACCTTCGCCTACAACTTTTCGCACGCTCTTAACTGCGTGAAGGGCGCGACAGCGGTTACGAACTGCATCTTCTACGGCAACCTCGCCAAGGTGGACGCGACGGCGGCGGCCGATCTGCGCGTCGCGGCTGGCGCGACGGCGACCGTGGACTACTGCCTCTTCGCCGTCCCCGAGGAGGACGGCAGCACAATCTGCGTCTCCGAGGCGACGGCGGGGACGCTGGAGATTGGACAAAACTGCATTTATGCTAATCCGCTCTTCGTGACGCCGACGAACACTGTGATGGAGCAGGTCATGTCGCCGGAAGGGGCCACGATGCCGCGCGCTCTGCCGACGAACTGGAGCTGGCGCTGGTCCAAGCCCGTGCCCACGTTTGAGCAGGTTTTAGATTACGATATCCATCTTCGCGGCGGACGCGGCTACTTTGACGAAAAGACCGGCGAGCCGGTTAGGGCGTATGTGGCGAAAAAGGACGCATCTTCGCCGGCGATCGACGCTGGCGACGAGAGGAGCGATTACAACGACGAGCCGGACACGCCGGCGGGCTGGCACGGCCGCCGGGTGAATATGGGCGCGTACGGCAACACGCCGTGGGCGACGATGTCTCTCTATCCTGGTTCTGTGATAAGAATTCGATAGGAGAATGTTTGAATGTTTGAATGTTCGAATGTTTGAATGTTGGAATGGGGGTTTAGAAGGTTTGGGAGGTTTAGAGAGTTTAGAGTTCAGAGTTTAGAGTTCAGAGTTTAGAGTTTGGGAGTTTTATCCACACTACCGCTACCACTAACTACTAACCACTAACTACTAATCGAAAAAACTCAGATGCCGAGGTCGGTCAAGACCGCGCCAGCGGTGTTGACCGACCGAGTACTGCCTAACTGTTAAAAAATTTGATATAATACCACTTCTGTGAAAAAGAAAGGTGTTAATATGAAAATAATATTACCAGTTTTGGCATTGATTCTGCTTCCTGTTCCATCGGTGCTTTCTGCAACTCAAACCAACGATTGGGAGAATACATCAATAAACTCAATTAATCGCCTGCCCGCACGCACATATTCTGTTCCTCTTGCTTCGGAAAAAGATTCGTTCACCGACGCGCTTGATCCTTCCTCGCCTTACAAGCTTTCGCTCAATGGTACATGGAAAATATCTTGGACGGGAGACCCGAAACTTCGTGTCAAAGGCTTTGAGGCCGTCGACTTTGATGATTCACAGTGGTTTAATCTCCCCGTTCCTTCATGTGTTGAAATTCATGGATTTGGGCTTCCAGGCTACGTCAACTGGCGCTATCCGCATAAGCTTCAATGGCCTCTCATCCGCGACCGTCAGAGCGGAAAGGACGATTATAACCCCGTAACATCCTATAGGCGCAAATTCTCAGTGCCTCAATCTTGGGACGGCCGCCGCATTGTTTTGCGCTTCGATGGAGTGTACAGCGCTTATTACGTTTGGGTGAATGGAAAAAAGGTGGGATACGCCGAAGATTCTAAGCTTCCAAGCGAGTTTGATATAACGTCGTTCGTTAAGTCGGGGGAGAATACCCTTGCCGTTGAAGTATACCGCTGGTGCGACGGTAGCTATCTTGAAGACCAGGATATGACGCGTTATTCAGGTATTTTCCGTGATGTTTCAATCTGGTCTATGCCCAAGGACGGTATTTGGGATTTTGTAATCAACACAAGCCTTTCTGACGATTATAAAATTGGTTATTTTTCAGTTGGCGGAATTGAAGGCGAATGGACGGCAAGCCTTTATGATTCGGCTAAAAAGCTCGTTGCGCGTATAGACTCCTCTAAAAAGTCAGGCGCGGCGGTCGTGAAGGGCGTGAAGCTCTGGTCCGCGGAAAAACCCTATCTCTACACTCTCGTCATCAAGAAAGGCTCTGATATCCGCATGCGTCGCGTCGGTTTTAAAGAGCAGAGGATTGTCGGAGGCACGATTTTCATCAATGGCATGAAGGTGAAATTTAAAGGAGCGAACCGCCACGAGACGAGCCCCGTCAACGGCCGTTCTCTCACGCTTGATGAGATGATCAAAGATATTATGCTCATGAAGAAGTATAATTTCAATACGGTCCGCACAAGTCACTATCCGAACCACAGGCTTTGGTATGACCTCTGCGATAAATACGGCCTTTATGTGATGGCGGAGGCGAACGTGGAAGGGCACGAGCCGATGTACGGCAAAGATGGGCTTGGCCGCTTCAAGGAATGGAAGCATTCTATTGTCGAGCGTAACGAGCGCAATGTCCTTTTCTATCGCAATCATCCGTCAATCGTGTTTTGGTCGCTCGGCAATGAAACAGGCCATGGGCTTTGCTTCACCGCGGCGATTGCGGCAGTCAAGAAAATCGATAAGACGAGAATCGTCCAATGGGAGCCTTGGAACACTGAATCTGATGTTGATGCGCGCATGTATCGCTCGGTTGCGTGGCTTGACCAGCGTGGCCGCCTTGGGGAAGGGTTGCCGCTTCTTTCAGAAAAAGAAACTGGCGAGAAGATTGAATTCGACGACTATAAAGGCAAGCAGTCGCCTGAAAAACCGTTTTTCATGTGCGAATATGCCCACGCTATGGGCAATGCGCTTGGAAACTTCCAAGAATATTGGGATATCTTTTATAAGTACGATTGTCTTTCTGGCGGCTGCATTTGGGATTGGGCAGATCAGGCAATCTGGAAAGAGACTGACCGCATAGATCCAGCAACTGGCAAGCGTGAGAAATTCCTCGCCTACGGCGGAGATTTCGACGAAGCACCGAATGACGGGCCGTTTAACTGCAATGGTCTTGTCACGGCGGAGCGCAAGATTACGCCAAAACTTATTGAGGCATCTCACGTGCAGCGTAATCTCGTGGTAAACGACGCTTTTGAACTTGAAAATCGTTTCTGCTTTACGTATGCCGGCGAATTTGCAGGCTCATGGGAGCTTGTCGAAGGCGGCAAGGTTATCAATCGCGGCGATTTTACTCCGCCCAACCTCGCGCCGCTCACGCGCGGCAAACTGCCGTTCTCGGCAAAGGATTTTCCTCCCGCTTCCAAGGAGGAGCGTTTTGTCAATATTTACTTCTCGCTTAAGAAGGATGAGCCGTTCGCTCCAAAGGGGTATGTCATTTCGCGCAATCAGATTGCGCTGCAGCCTTCTTGCGCGCCTTCTCTTGCGGCGGTCAAGAAAGTAAAGCCTGTATTTGTCGAGAAGGATGGTTTTCTTGAGGTGACGCATGGTATTCTTCGTGCCGTCTTTAACCGTACGACAGGAACTCTCTCCGAGTTGACGATGAACGGCAAGCGCATTATGAGCGATCCTGTTCCCGGCATCGCATCAGGGCCTCTCGTTACGTGCCAGCGCGCGTTCGTCGACAACGACGTTTGGATCAGAGGCCATCAGTATGAAGAGCAGCGCTATTACGGCTCATATCCGGCCTCGGGGCTTATGCAGCTTAGGTATCACGTTCGTTCTTTCGTGATTGCGGACGATGAAATAAGGATTTCCACCTTGATAAACGGTTCGAAGTCGGCCGGCTTTAATCATGAGGTTGTCTGGCAGTTCCTCGATGACGGCTCTCTTCAAATGAAAAACAAGCTCGTTCCGCACGGAACAATGCCGATTGCTTTGCCGCGAATCGGCCTTTCGATGAAGCTTGATTCTTCTTTGGAGCGTATGCGTTGGTACGGGCGCGGTCCGCACGAGAACTATATCGACCGCAAGGCTTCGTCGTTCTTCGGTCTTTGGCAGTCTACTGTAAGCGAGCAGTATGTAAGTTACATACGCCCTCAGGACAACGGTTACAAGAGTGATGTCAAATGGGTCGAATTTACGGATGATGACGGGGAGGGCGTTAGAATGTCTTGCGACAATCCTCTTTTTGTTCAAGCTATTCATTATACATGGGAAGATCTTGAGTTCTCTCGTCACCGCGCCGAACAGGAACGGCGCCGCACTCCGCTCGTTCCTCGTAAGGAAGTGTGCCTCAATCTCGATATCCGTCAGCTTGGCCTTGGCGGCGCATCTTGCGGGGATGAGCCTCTTAAAAAATACATCTTCCCCATCAAGGAAGAGAATTGGACGGTTAGGTTTAGTCCCATAAGCGCTGCGAAGTAATTGCTGCTTCCAGTTTCAGCCACTGGGGAGTCGGCGTGGGGATTTGGTATAATTAACAGTATGAATCATGTTGCATTGCCTTTGAAGTATCGGCCTATGACGTTTGAAGACGTCGTGGGGCAGGATCATGTTGTCAGAACGCTCAGAAACGCCATTCAGTCAGGGCGTGTGGCTAATGCTTATCTCTTTATCGGGCCACGCGGCATCGGGAAAACGACTTTGTCGAGAATTTTCGCAAAAGCACTCAATTGCAAATCTCCAAATGGTGTTGAGCCGTGCGGAAAATGCGATTCGTGCATAGAAACCTCATCAGGCCGTTCTATCGATGTAATCGAGCTTGATGCCGCCTCTCATAACAGCGTTGATGATGTTCGCCCGATTGTCGAGGAATGTCAGTTCAAGCCTTCCTCCGCAAAGTACAGAGTCTATATTATCGACGAATGTCACATGCTTTCGCCACAGGCGTGGAATGCCCTTTTAAAGACGCTCGAAGAGCCGCCGCCTTATGTTCGCTTTATCTTCGCGACTACAGAGGGCGACAAGGTTCTTCCCACGATCGTATCGCGCTGCCAGCGTTTTGATTTGCGCCGCATCCAGACTGACGCAATCGTCTCGCGCCTTAAAGTCGTCTGCGAAAAGGAGGGGATTGACGCGTCGGAAGATGCTCTTCTCGCCATCGCACGCGGCGCGGAAGGCGGAATGCGCGACGCTCTTTCCTCGCTTGATCAGCTCATTTCCTTCAAGGGCAAAAAAATCGAGGAGGAAGATGCTCTTGGCGTCTTCGGGCTTGTAAGCCGCTCCGCCCTCGAGTCGCTCGCCTCATCAATCCTTTCAGGCGATGTGGCATCCATCCTTTCTGCGATAGAAGGCTTTGATTCCGCCGGCAAGAATATGCGCGGCATTTCCACGGAGCTTCTTTCTCATTTCAGAAACCTCGCCGTCTTGCAGGCTCTTGGGCCTTCCTCGCCTTCGCTTTCAGTGACAGCTGAGCAGGCAAAGGTTCTTGAAGCGCAGTCTCGCGGTGTGGATGCCATGAGGATTTTCAGAATATGCGACCTTCTCGCGGAGACGGAGGAGAAGCTTCGCTACGCCTTGAGCGTGCGCACGTTAATTGAGCTTTCCCTCATTCGCGCAAGCCGCATTGCATCGACAGCCACGATTGAAGAGCTGATGAAGGCTGTTCGCCAGCTTAAATCTTCCTCGTCATCCGTCTCTTCGGGCGAGGCTTCCTTTGCGCCGCCTCCCGCCGCGGCTCATCCCCGGCATTCAGCGCCTGTTCCTGCGCCTCAAGTTTCTCCAGCTCTTCAATCAACTCCCGCGCCGACGAAAGAAGTTGCGCAAGAGGCAGTTTCTCTTGCCAGCAGAAACGAGGCGATTCTTGATTCTCCGCAGGTAAGCGGCATCCTTTCCGCCGTTCCCGGCGCTCAGGTGATTGATATCAGAAAGGATATTTCCCGCAGGTGAAATAACATCAAAAAGCATTATGCTATAATATAAAATTTATGAAAGTATTCAATTCTCTTACCAGGAAGCCCGAGGAACTTAAGCCTCTTGAAGGCAATGTAATTCGCATGTATACGTGCGGGCCTACCGTATACAACTTTGCCCATATCGGTAATTTCCGCGCATACGCGTTTGAGGATGTGTTGCGCCGCGTCATCCAGTTTTGCGGAATGGGCGTTAAGCAGGTGATGAATCTGACGGATGTCGACGATAAAACAATCCGAAACGCGAATCAGCAGGGCAAGGCGCTTGATAATTACACACGCACTTACAAGGACGCTTTTTTTGCCGATTTGAAAGCTCTCAACATCCAAAGTGCGGAAGTTTACCCTGCGGCGACAGATCACATTCCTGAAATGATCGCGCTCGTTGAAAAACTTATGGAGAAGGGAGTAGCGTATAAGTCTGACGACGGCTCTGTCTATTTCAATGTCCGCAAATTCCCCGGTTACGGGGCGCTTGCTCATATTGATTTTGACAACCAGCGCACGGGCGCGAGGTGCGCGTCCGACGAATATGACAAAGAGAATGTCGGCGATTTTGCGCTTTGGAAGGCGTGGGAGGAAAGTGACGGTCCCGTCGGCTGGGATTCCCCATGGGGGCGCGGGCGCCCTGGCTGGCATATTGAATGCTCTGCCATGGCGATGAAGTATCTCGGCGAATCGTTTGATCTTCATACAGGCGGAATCGACAATCTTTTCCCTCATCATGAAAACGAAATCGCTCAGGCTGAGGCTGCCACAGGAGCTAAGTTCGTAAATACGTGGATGCATTGCGCGCATCTTAAAGTGAACGGCGAGAAGATGTCGAAGAGTGCCGGCAATTTCTTCACCTTGCGCGATCTTATCGAGAAGGGGTATACGGGGCGTGAGATTCGCTATGTGCTCGTCAACGCCCATTATCGCACGGGGCTCAATTTCGCGTTTAGCGCGCTTGAAGATGCCCGCAAGAGTCTTGAGCGTATCGACCGCGCCGTCGATGCGCTGATTGAACGCATCGATCCTTCCGAGGAGGCTCCCGCGTTTGTCGCGAAGGCTCTTGATGACTTTACCTCCGCCGTTCAGGACGATCTTAACATTCCCAAGGCTTTCGCCGCGCTGTTCGATTTGGTGCGCGAGACGAACGCCTCAGGTACGAAATCGCAGGCCGTTCTCGATGCTTTCAGGAGAATGGATGAAGTTTTAGGTGTCATCTTCTTCGGCAAGAAAGAAAAAGAGGATATTCCTGAAGAAATCGCAAATCTACTTAAGCTTCGCGCGGAAGCTCGCGCCGCAAAGAACTGGGCGGAGTCCGACAGATTGCGCGATGAAATCGCTACGGCAGGTTGGCTTGTGAAAGACTCAAAGGAGGGACAGACATGCACAAAGAAGTAAAAACGGCTCAAGAGCTTGATGAGGCAATAAAAACGGGGAAGGTTCTTCTCGATTTTTGGGCGCCGTGGTGCGGGCCGTGCCTTATGATGGGGCAGATTATCGAAAGCGCGTTTGCCTTGTCAGATATTAGCGTTGTCAAAGTGAACGTCGATGAAGCTCCAGAGTTAGCCGCTAAGTTTGGCGTTATGTCGATACCTCAGCTTTTCTGCTTCAAAGACGGCGTGAAAACAGCGTCGTTTACAGGAGTTACCAAGCCTGAGAAAATAAATGAAGCTTTCAAATGAAAGTGATTATTTCGTTTTTAATTTTTAGTTTATCTCTCTTTCGCTAAGAAATCTGACAAGCTTACCGGGAAAAAGGAAAATAGGTAAAATATCGAGGTGTTGTTAATTATGGATCTTTCAACAAAAGTGCGGGCCGCGTTTGAAGCGGCGTTCCCAGGCAACGATTTTTCTTTCGTAAGGGCCGTTCCCGCCACTGACCGCAAATTCGGCGATTATCAGTGCAATGACGCTCTTAAGCTCGCTAAGCCCATGCGCCTTAATCCGCGCGAGGTGGCGGCGAAAGTTGCAGAGAAGCTTTCCGCCGATGAAGCTGTCGCGAAGGTGGAAGTGGCAGGCCCCGGGTTTCTTAACATTACAGTTTCCGGCGCTTGGATTTCTTCACGCCTCGGCCTTCTCGCAGCCGACGGCAATCTTTCCGTGCCGCAGATCGGCAAGGGCAAGAAAATCGTAATTGACTACTCCTCTCCGAACGCGGCGAAGCAGATGCATATCGGGCACATTCGCTCCACTGTCATCGGAGGCGCTCTCGACCGTATTTTCAGGACGCTTGGTTATGATGTCATCGCCGACAATCATCTTGGGGACTGGGGAACGCAGTTCGGTATTCTCATAAAGGGCTACCGCGAGCTTCTTACAGATGAAGAGCGTGAGAATCTCACAGTCGCCACTCTCGAGAAATGCTACGTTCTTTCTGCGGCAAGAGCCAAGGAGGAGGACGGCGTCTGGCGCGAGGGCTGCAAAGCCGAGCTCGTGAAACTTCAGCAGGGCGATGAAGGCAATCGTGCGCTCTGGAAGAGGTTTATCGATATTTCCATCGGCGAGTTCGAGCGTATGTATTCAAAGCTCGGCGTTTCTTTCGATACGTATCGCGGCGAATCGTACTACAACGATATGATGCCGGGCGTCGTCAAGCGTTTGCAGGAAGTTTCGCTTGCCGTGGAATCGGAAGGTGCGCTTGTTGTGAATCTCGAGAACGAGAATCTTGGAGTTGCCATCGTGCGCAAGTCAGACGGCGGGTACAATTATACGACGAGCGATTTGGCATGCGTCGAGTCTCGTGTGAAGGAATATCAGCCCGAACGCATAATTTACGTCACTGATGCAAGGCAGCAGCTTCATTTCAAGCAGTGGTTCTCAATCGCGGCGAAACTCGGCTGCACGACAAAGCTCGTTCATGTTCCGTTCGGGCTTATGAGTTTCCAGGGCAAGGCCATCTCTACGCGCGAGGGCAATCTCGTGCGCCTTGACGAGCTTCTCTCCGAGGCCGTTAAGCGTTCACTTGCCATTGTCACTTCGCGCCGCGGAAGTGAGGAAGCTTCTTCCAATCCTTCCGAGGAAGATATTCGCCTTGCGGAGCAGATTGGCTACGGGGCTGTTAAATATTCCGATTTAAGCCACGACCCGATAACAGATATCGATTTCAGCTGGGATAAGGCGCTTGCGCTTGACGGCAATTCCGGCCCCTATCTCCAGTATGCGTACGCCCGCGTTAATTCGCTTATGGAGAAGGCTGGTGTTTCTGGCGTTGAGGGGGCGTTCTCCGTTGAGGAGTCTTCGGAGAGGTCTCTCGCTCTCCAGCTTCTCGAGTTCCCCGGGGCCGTCGTTCGCGCGGCGGAGGCGTATAAGCCTTCAATCCTCGCCGATTATCTCTTCCAGACGGCGCAGCTTTATTCGTCGTTCTACCAGAACACTCCGGTCCTCAAGAGCGATGAGGAAACGAGAAGGGCAAGGCTCAATCTTTGCGCGCTTTTCGGGAGTGTTCTTTCCAAGGGGCTTTCATGCCTCGGCATCGAGACGCCCAAACGCATCTGATGGACTGAAAAATAAATGAAAGCAAAGTCATTCATAGATCAAGTTGAGGTTCTTGTCCGTTCCGGCAGGGGCGGTGACGGAGCGATGTCGTTCCGCCGCGAAGCTCTTGTGGAATTTGGCGGGCCCGACGGCGGCGACGGCGGGCGCGGCGGTGATGTCATCCTCCGGGCCTCTGAGCATGTAAGCTCACTTCTCTCGCTTTATTACGACCCTAAATGTATTGCTCAAGACGGCTTCCCCGGGCAAGGGCGCAAGATGTTCGGCAAGCGCGGCAAAGATCTTGTCATACAAGTTCCTTGCGGCACAGAGGTGTACGATTGCGAAACGGGGCTGCTCGTTGCCGATATCACAGAACACGGCAAGGAAGTTATTGTCGCCAAGGGTGGCGCGGGCGGCTTCGGGAACGTGCATTTTAAAAGTTCGGTAAACCAGGCTCCTGTTGAGCATACGCCGGGAGGCGCCGCCGAGGAGCGCAGGCTAAGGCTTGAGCTCAAATCGATTGCCGATGCAGGGCTTTTGGGTTTTCCCAACGCAGGTAAATCTTCGCTTCTTGCCGCGCTTTCCGCGGCAACGCCGAAGATTGCCTCTTATCCATTCACGACTCTCCGCCCGATCGTAGGCACCGTTGTTTACGACGATTTCGCCAAGGTGCGCATAGCCGATGTTCCTGGCATCATCGAAGGCGCCGCGAAGGGGGTTGGCTTGGGTCTTGCGTTTCTCAAGCATCTTGAACGCAGCCGCGTGCTCGTTTACGTGATAGACATGGCGGGGACCGATAACAGGGAGCCGTGGAACGATTACGCGATTTTGAAAAAGGAGATTGAAGAATATTCGCAGGAGCTTTTCCTCCGCCCGTCAATCGTCCTTGCCAACAAGATGGATTGCCATGAATCGAAGGAGAATCTTCAGCGCTTCATTGAGGAGACTGGTGTTAAGCCAATAACGATTTCGTGTCAGGAGCGCGAGGGGCTTGAAGAAGTAAAAGAGGTCCTGCGCTCTACGGTTAATCCCGTGGCGAAATTCCATCATACCCATGCAGAGGTTCCGGACATTTCTCAGATGCCTGATACG
The DNA here is from genome assembly GCA_018384485.1 of Kiritimatiellia bacterium. Taxonomy (GTDB): domain Bacteria; phylum Verrucomicrobiota; class Kiritimatiellia; order RFP12; family UBA1067; genus UBA1067. The sequence goes on along the minus strand of JAHBAE010000062.1, from coordinate 10,070 downwards.
ACAGGAGAGGAAGTGCCGGCCGAAGCGATAGAGAAGTTTGCAACGTTCCTCAAGCTCGAGAAGCCGAAAAAGAAATCGCATCCGAGCCGCGGCAACATCCATTGAAACGGTTAATAGAGAGAAAGAAATATAAATGAAAAAATTCCTCAGTGCAAATGAAGCGGTGGCGCACGGCGCGGCGCAGGCTGGTTGTGTAGTGGCAAGCGCCTATCCCGGAACGCCCTCCACTGAAATTCTTGAGAATATCGCCGCATTCAAAGACACAATCAAATGCGAATGGGCAGTCAATGAAAAAGTGGCGATGGAAACGGCCATCGGCGCGTCTATGGCAGGCGCCCGCGCATTGACTGCAATGAAGCACGTCGGGCTCAATGTGGCGATGGATCCGCTTATGACATTCACATTCGTGGGTGCCACGGGCGGTATGGTCATTATTTCCGCCGACGACCCTGGGATGCATTCGTCGCAGAACGAGCAGGATAACCGCAATCTCGCGAAATTCGCCCGCACAATCCTTCTCGAGCCTTCCGATTCGCAGGAAGCTTATGATATGACGGTTGAGGCGTTTGATCTTTCCGAGAAGTATTCGGTGCCTGTTATAATCCGCCTTACAACGCGCACAAGCCACACTTCCACGATGGTCGACCTCGGCGATTTCAAGCCGGCTCCGCGTCCTCTTATACCGTACGTGAAAGATATATCAAAGCGTCTGCCTGTTCCGATGTTTGCGCGCCGCCACAGGCTTCAGGTTGAGAAGCGCACCTCTGAAATGGAGGAGGCTTCATGCAGGTCGGCGATGAACAAGGTGATTTGGCCGGAAGGCGCAAATAATGCCCTCGGTATTGTCACGAGCGCGGTTGCCTACCAGTATGTGCGCGAGATATTCCCTGATTTTCCCATCCTCAAGCTCGGTTGGACGTATCCTCTTCCTCGCCGTTCAATTTCGCGTTTCTCCCGCCGCGTAAAGAAACTTCTAGTTATTGAAGAGCTTGACCCGTTCCTTGAAGATCAGATTAAGGCGATGGGCATTGCGGTTCTCGCTCATCGTACTGAGCTTAACATGATGGAGCTTAACGCCGACAGAGTCCGCAATTTGAGGTGTGAGCTTCTCGGGGATGTTCCGCGCGCGAAAGTTTCGAGGGAAGATAGCACGTTGCCCACCCGCCCGCCCGTTCTTTGCGCCGGCTGCGGGCACAGAGGCGTTTTTTACGTGCTCTCTAAGCTCCGCGCCACAGTCACGGGCGACATCGGCTGTTACACGCTCGGCGCGTTTCCTCCGCTCAATGCGATGGATACGACAATTTGCATGGGCGCGTCAATTGGTAATGCCGCCGGAATGAAAAAGGCAGGTTTCAAAGGCCGCCTCTGCGCCGTTCTCGGCGATTCCACATTCTTCCATTCTGGCATGACTGGTGCGCTTTCAGCCCTTTATAACGGAACGGCCGTAACTACTATTGTCCTCGACAACCGCATTACTGCGATGACGGGCCATCAGGATAATCCTGGAACGGGCCGCACGCTCGAGGGCGCAGAAGCGCCCGTCACGGAAATTGCGGATATCGCGAAATCGATGGGCTTTAAGAAGGTCGAAAAAGTTTCCGCCGATGATCTTACCGCCCTTGAGAAGGTGCTCAAAGATGCGATGGACGGCGACGAGCCTGCACTTATTATCGCCTATGCGCCGTGCAGAATTGCTGCAAAGCTTACGAAGGAAGGCCTTTGTGAAGTCGATGCCGCCAAATGCAAGGCTTGCGGAGCGTGTTTCAAGATGGGCTGCCCCGCTATGACGCGCGGTAAAGAATTGCGTGAAGGCGCGTTCCAGATGGTTATCGATCCTAATCTCTGCGCCGGTTGCTCGCAGTGCTCGCAGGTGTGCAAGTTCGGGGCGATTAAGCGAGTGAAGTAAAGCGCGGAAAAAGTGGAGATGAAAAAAGTTGTTCTGGCAAAGGGGCGAGAGCGCTCTGTAATAAAAAATCACCCATGGATTTTTTCCGGTGCAGTGCAAAGCGCTGATGCCTCAAGCGGCGAATTGGTGGAGGTTGTCTCTTCTGATGGGAAGAAACTCGGCTTCGGGTGGTATTCCCCCATGTCGCAGATTCGTGTCAGAATGCTTTTTTCTGGCGAAGGGGAGTATTCTCCTTCGCTTCTTCGCGAGCGCGTGTTTGCCGCTGTAGGAAGGAGAGCGGGCTTTTACGCCGACGGCTACACCGACGCTTTCAGGCTGATTAACGCCGAGAACGATCTTCTTCCTGGAGTCGTGGTCGACAAATACGGTGATTTCGCGGTATGCCAGTTTACATGCGCCGGAGCCGATGCCAACAAGAACGAGATAGCCTCTCTCATTATGGAGGCCGCTCCTGGCGTCAGAGGCGTTATGGAAAGGCTTGATAACGATTCACGCGCTAAAGAAGGCCTTCCTGTTGAGCCGCGTTTCTCTCATCTTGCGGGTGAGAGCCTTCCCGAAAACATCAAAATCAAGGAAGGGCCGTGCTCGTTTTATGTCGATCCTTATAAAGGGCATAAGACTGGTTTTTATCTCGATCAGCGAGATGCGCGCAAGGCGGTAGGATCGCTTGCGAACGGGAAAAAAGTTCTTAACTGCTTTTGTTATACGGGAGGATTCGGTCTCTATGCCGGCTCGTGCGGGGCCGAAAAGGTAGTTCAGGTCGATTCTTCCGCTGAGGCGCTTGCGATGGCAAAGCGCAACGAAGCGCTCGTTGAGCTCTGCGGAACAAAAATGGAATACGTCGAAACTGATGTTTTCCGTTATCTCCGTGAATGTCGCGATGCTGGAGTGAAGTTCGATATGATCATCCTCGACCCTCCAAAGTTCGCCTCTTCAAAGGCTGCTCTTATGAAGGCTGCTCGCGGTTATAAGGATATCAACCTTCTTGCGATGAAGCTTCTCTCGCCTTACGGAACTCTTGCTACGTTTTCCTGCTCAGGGGCGATGGACGCGGCGTTTTTCGGCAAAATACTCGCAGAGGCATCGTGTGATGCCGGGCGAACATTTCAAGTGGTTGCCAATACTTGCGCAGGGGCGGATCATCCCGTTTCTATTTCCTTCCCGGAAGGCGGTTATCTTAAAGGTGTTATAATGACAGCATTAGATTAAAGGAGTGGTAATATGTTTCATAAGGTAGTTTTTTCTCTCGCGTTTTTTTCAATTCTCTCTGTCTTCGCTGGCAAAGATGATGTAAAAAAATGGTTTTTCGAAAATGAATACGGAATAAGGCCTGCTTCCACGGAGAGGGCGAAGATTTCGTTTGTTGAAGAGGAGACAAGGCCGTCTGTGTGTCAGGAGAAGTCAAAAAATTCCGTCTCTTCCTTCAGTTCGACATATAAGAGAGTCCGCGTTGATTACGAGGGGCCTTACGGCAAGGGTTCCTTCTGCTTCCACGCTTTTATTCCAAAGTCGGATAAGCCTGTTCCCGTGACGCTTCTTATGTGCAATCGTCCAGGCGCCATGCCGATTGATGTTGAAGATAATGCATCTTCGTCGTTCTGGCCGCGCAATGAAATTCTTAAAAGAGGTTATGCCGCTATCGCTTTTTACATGAGCGAGCTCGCAAGCGAGACTTATCGATCTGAAACTGCTTTAGAAAGCGGCGTTTTCAAGGTGTTTGGTCCTAAGTATAAAGAGCGCAAGGGAAATGACTGGGGAGTTCTTTCCGCGTGGGCGTGGGGCGCGAGCCGTGTGATGGATTGGATTTCTTCAAATCCCGCTCTTGATGCAGGTAAAGTGATGGTGGTCGGGCATTCCCGCGGAGGCAAAAGCGCACTCGTGGCAGGCGTATTGGACAAGAGATTTTCAATGGTCGTCTCCAATAACTCCGGAAGGGGCGGCGCGAGCCTTAATAAGATGGAAATGCCTTTGAGCGAGCCGTGGCGCAGCTTCGGGTATTACGGTGTCGGGTATTGGTTCTGCGCCAATTACGAAAAGACGTTTTGCAAAGGCCGCGATCAGAAGGCCCCTTATGATCAGAGCGACTGGCTCTCGCTCGTTTCGCCGCGCATACTTGCGGTAGGCTCCGGTCAGGCCGATTCGTGGGCAGGTCCCGAAGCGGAGTTTGCGGCGACTGCGGCGGCAGCTGAAACTTGGTGGAAATCTGGAGTTGGCGAGAATATTGTTTATACAATTCGCGAGGGCGGCCACGACCTTGGTCATGAGGATTGGATGAAGTACGTTGATTTTGCCGATGCGCGCTGGCGCGGCGTTACTGTAAAGGTTGCGGGAAGTGATTCTGCCTCTATTCAGAAGGCTCTCGACAACCCTGCGCGTCCTCTTACGGTTGTCCTTCCGGAAGGAACGTACAAAATCAGCAAGACTCTTCTCGTACATTCGGGAACGACAATTAAGGCGCATCCGCGCGCCCATTTGGTGCTTGACGGCTCTGTAAAGCGCAAGGCTGGAGAATTTCTCCTTTCGAACGCCGATGAAAAGAACGGTAATGAAAATATCATAATCGAAGGCGGCATCTGGGACGGCAATAAGGAGCAGGGCTTTAATGTGAAGGTTCCTGAAAGCGAGATGTTTAATCCTTCGTCGTGGAGCGGAGTTACGCTCAATTTCAGAAATGTCAAAGGCCTGCGCCTTTATGATATGACGCTTGCCAACTCCGTCACATTCAATGCGCGGTTCTGTCAGATAGACGGCTTTGATATCCGCAGGATTAAAATCGTCTCTTCCGTGATTAAGAACAATCAAGGCGGTCTTCATTTTGGAGGGTACACTTTCAATGGCGTTGTCGACGGCGTTCGCGTAGAAACGGAAGGGCAGACGAACGACGACCTTATCGCGTTTAATGCCGACGATTCAATTACTTGTCACGAGAATCGCGGCACCGTGAACGGGCCTATCACAAACATAGTCGTGAGGAATGTATACGCCAACGACTGCCACTGTCTCGTTCGCCTTCTGAGGGCGAACAGCGATATCCGTGATGTGACGATTGAAAAGTGTGCCGCAGGCTGCCGCTACAATGCCATCAACGGGGAAAAATTGGTGGCGCATGGAGGTGTGCGCGGTGGAGAAGGAGAGAGTCGACAGCCAAAGTCTTCGGGAGTTCTTTCCAATATTCTCATACGCGATGTCACTTGCTGGGCGACAGCCAAAAACGGCGTTCCTCTCGTGAAGATCGACGGCGCGCTTGAAGGCCGCGGAGTGGAATTTGACGGTTTTTGCCGCGATATGGCGAAAGATGTCGATCCCGAGAGGCCTCTTGCGGCGAATAAGCGCACAATGGAGATTATGGGAGCTGACGCAATGCCCGCGCCTCCGAAATGGAACGAGGGAGCGCCCCACTTCAACGGGCCTAAAGTTTTCGGCGCCACGCCTTCGCGCTTTTTCCACTTTATGTTCCCTGTGCGAGGAGCACGCGAGGGGCTTAAATTTTCAATTGTAAAGGGTTCTCTTCCTGAAGGCGTAAGCCTTTGCCCCAGCCTCGGGCGCATCTCCGGGCGCGCGGCGAAAGGTGAATATCCTTTTACGGTGAAGGCTGTGAACTCAAAAGGCTCTGCTGTGCGTGATTTCACCCTTATAGTAGGTGAAGGAAAACTGATGCTTACTCCGCAGCTCGGCTGGGCTTCATGGAATGCGTACGCCAACGATGTAAGTGATGAGGTGATCCGCAAGGAGGCTAAAGCGATGATTGAAACGGGGCTTGCCTCGCGCGGTTACTCGGCGATAAACATTGATGCTGGCTGGCAGGGGGATCGTTCGCTCTACAGCCCGAATCCGCTTCATGCAAATTCCAAATTCCCCGATATGGAGAAGTTGTTTAAGGATATCCACGCAATGGGGCTTAGGGTGGGCCTTTATACCTCGCCTATGATCTTCACATGGGGTTCTGCAATTCCCGTTCTTTATCAGGGCAGCACCACATTTCCTGTCGACTGGACGGAAAGCGGCCATTATTATCCTATCGGCAAGACGCTCAAGGAGGGCGCAGATGCCGAGCTTTGGGCGAAATGGGGGGTCGATTACATAAAGTACGACTGGGGTAATTATACAAAGCCTAAATTCGCCAAGCGTATGCGTGAGGCTTTAGATGCTACGGGGCGTGATGTATACCTTTACGTCTGCACCGACTGCCTCGTGGAGGATGTTGAGGAACACGCTAAATACGCGCAGATAGTGCGCGGCAACAGAGACCTCATCGACGAGTGGAAGATGAATACTGAAAAGCCGCACGGAGTTGCTGATTTGCTCAAGTTCCAGCGGCCGTGGCTGCCGTACATAAGATCAGGTTTCTGGTATGATCTTGATATGATGGGCATAGGGCCGATGTATCTCGGCTCGCACGGGAAGATACTCAACGAGAATATCATTGGCAACAATCTCACTCACAATGAAGCGGCGTTCCACTTCATATATTGGGCGTTCTGCTGCAATCCGATTCACCTTTCGTGCCGCATGGCCGAGCTCGATAAATTCACGCTTGATCTCATATCAAACGAGGAGATAATCGCAGTGATGACCGACTACCCGGCAAAGATGCCTGAGTTTAAAGAGCGCTCTGGAGTGCTTGTCGGCGTTAGAACTCTTTCTGACGGGCGAAAGGCGACTGGGTATTTCAATCTTTCAGATGAAGGAAAAGAAATCGACGGAATGTATCTTCCTCCGCATTTTGCTAAACTCAAAGTCACTTCTTTTTGATATACTTCCCATCCCCGCACGCGTGTGCGCGGTCAAACGATAAAATACTGAAAAGGAGAATGGCAGTCGATGCATAAAATGATAATGTCCGCCTTGTCGGCGGTTTCGGTCGCAGCGTTGGTTTCGGGTTGTTCAGACGCGACGTCTGAAGAAGGAACTGATTTGACGGCGGAGGCTCTTGCCGCGGCGGTTGCATCAGGTTGTACACCTGAGTCTGTAAAAGGTTCTCAGCTGCATATTTACACATGGAGCGATTATATCTCTCCGGCTGTGCAGAGGTCTTTTGAGAAGGCTCTCGGCGTAACCATCGTCATTGATACATTTGAATCGAACGAGGCGATGTATGCGAAGCTTAAAGCAGGCGGCTCCGGCTACGACATCATTATGCCCACATCATATCAGATTGCCACGATGGCGAAAGAGGGCATGATTGATAAGCTTGACCATTCGCGCATTCCGAATGTACGTAAGAATTTCGATAAAGCGTTCGCTTCGCAGATTATCGATCCTACATTTGAGTACAACGTTCCTTATGCCGTCACGTATACCGGCCTTGCGATTCTCACGAACAAGGTTCCAGCCGGCGTTGATGTTTCCACTTGGGCCGTTCTCGGCGGGAGTGCGTTCAAAGGCAGGGTAACGCTTCTTGACGATATCCGTGAAGTTATCGGAGCGGGGCTTATGTATCTTGGCTACTCCATCAACTCCACAAATCCCAAAGAGATTGATGCTGCAGTCGAGCAGATTCTCAAGTGGCGCAAAAATGTCCGTAAATTTGACGGTGAAAGCTACAAGACTGAAGTTCCAGGCGGTTCGACATGGGTGGGGCACGGGTATTCCACCGATGTTTATCAAGTTATCGTCGGGGATGAAGAAGCCGGCGCGCCTCCGCGCAATGATGTCGTTTTCGTTCTTCCCAAGGAAGGTTATTCTATCGCATTCGATGAGATGGTCGTCTCTTCTAAGGCGAAGAACAAGGCTCTTGCCTATGCGTTCATGAACTATATTTACGAGGGGAAGGTTGCCGCCGTCAATATGGAGTATATCTGCGGCCCGAATCCCGTAAAGCCGGGGCTTGATCTTCTTGATCCCGAATATCGTTCTATCATAATCGTCCCGGAGGATAAGCTTGCTCTCGGTCAGGTGCTTAAGGGCTTCGACGACAAGCCTGAGGTGATGGAGCTTTATAACAAGGCTTGGGATAAAATAAAGGCCACTGAGGCTAAATAATAGGCGCTCCGCTGATGAAGTTCTCTCTTTCCACCAACTGGTGCAGCGGCAGAATCGAATCGGCGGAAGAAATTGCCGAAAAAGCAGTCGAGCTCGGGTTTGAAGGCCTCGAGCTCGGCTTTAAAATTAATACATTTCAGGCGGAAGGTTTTTTTCGCGTCTCAGATAAAATAAAAATCGGTTCGGTTCATGCGTTTTGCCCCGTTCCGATTAGCGCGCCGTATTCGCACCCAGAGCTTTATTCGCTCGCGTCGCTTGATGAAAATGTATCTCGGCTCGCTGTGTTTCACGTTACAAAGAGTGTTGAATTCGCCTCTTCCATCGGTGCTACAGCGCTTGTCCTTCATGCGGGGCGCGTAAGTGCGAGGGGGCTATTCCCTTTCACTCAGCAAAAGCGGCGTGTGAGGCGCGGCTTGAAAGTAGTAGATGCTTTTCGTCGCACGCTCGATGCGCTTTATCCTGTTCTTGAGGCAAACGGCGTGAAGTTGGGGCTTGAGAATCTTCCTTATCTCGAAGGCTTTCCAGGGGAGAGAGAGCTTTTGAATGTATGCGGAACTCTCGTTCGGCCATGGCTTGATACGGGGCATGATTTTGTACGCAAGCTCAATGGCTGGAAAGATGAAGGCGTTCAGCTTCCCCCGCCTATCGGGATGCACTTAAACGATTCTAAAGGCGGTGATGATCATTTAGCTCCAGGGGAGGGCGATATTAGTTTCAGCGAATATCGTGAGGTTGCTCGCTTATCTGAACATCTTGTTTTAGAGCCGAATCCTTCCGTTACAGACGAATCGCTTAAAAACTCGATAGCATTTTTACGTTCCGTTTTTGAAAGTTGATTGCGTAATGCCGCTTGAACTTCTTGCCGCCGAAGTTCGAGCTACGGCCTGCTGCTGGCCCGATAGTCGCCCATGGTTATGCCGAAGCGTCGCTTGAACGCACGGAGGGGATTCGTCCCCGAGCCGAGGCCGGAGGCCGCGCTGATTTCGGCAATGGACATATTCGTCGACCTCAGCAGGTTGCAGACCTTCGACATCTTCTCCTCCGTAACCGCCTCCAGGACGCTGCGCGACTGGATCTCGCGGAATCGGAGATCCAGCAGACGCCGCGAGACACCGAGTTGCCGCGCGAGGCTGCCGATGCTTGAAACGGGCGGATGCGCGTTCCGGATCAGCTCCATGGCGCGCTGCACCAGGCGTCCGGCCGACCGTGGCGTCTCCATGGACTGCCGCGGGGAGATGTCCAGCGTCCGGTAGGTCTGGACGGATTTCACGCTCTTGCGCGACAGGAGCGCCGCCAGCGCGGCAGCGGCCATGTGCCCTGCGCTCTCGAAGTCCGGCTGGATGGAGGCCAGCGGCGGATCGGTGTGGAGACAGGTGAACCGTTCGTTGTCCACGCCGAGCACCGAGAGATCCTCCGGGACGCTGATTCCGCTGTGTATGCAGGCGTCCAGGACCTTGGCGCCGACCGCGTCGTTTGCCGCGAAGAGGGCCGCGGGCTTCGGCAGGGATATGAGCTGGGGTCCCAGCGGGAGCGAGGGGTCGAGCTGGACCACGGACCGTCCCTTGCGCTTCAGCGTCTGCGCAAAGGTCCGTCCGCGGCTTCCCGACCACAGCGAGTTGGGCGCGAGCGGCAGATAGGCGAAGCTTGCGAACGGATGGAGATTCGAGAGCGCCCGGGCGGCCATGCGCCCGATCTCCGCATTGTCGGAGTTAATCTGAATCAGCTGACGGCGGCCCATGCAAAGCTCCGGATGACGCCAGTCGATCGCCACCAGGGGGATGGAGGAGCGGACATAGGCGCGAATTAGTCCCATTGACGCGAGGCCATCGATGATTGCCCCGTCGAAATGGTCCCTTTCGCCGATTGTCGGTCGGAAGACCGAAGGCGAAAGCCGGTCCAGCCGGATGCTCCAGCGGAGGTCGTTCTCCTGCAGGAAGCGCATGATGCCGTTGTACTTCTCCAGTCCGTCCTGACAGGCCATGGGCAGAACAAGCAGAATTCTCTTGGTCGTGTTCATAGTGGATTTCAGTATATCATTTGTTGCTTGAATTGTAAAACAGGTTTTGCCGAAAAGGATAGTGTCGCAGTTTGCCATAATAAACGACACCCGATTTCAAAGTACCTCGAATTTACACATAGCCCGTTTGCCAAATACGCGACACCAAGTTAAAATAGGAGAATG
>JAHBAE010000060.1 GCA_018384485.1 Kiritimatiellia bacterium | reverse complement strand
GCTGCGCTGCTGGTTGTTGGTTGCTGAGACACTTCCAACGCATTAAAAACGATTCAGGGGCCCAAAAGGGGAAGAATCGGCTTTTAATGCGTTGGCCGTATGGTAAATGTGCGCACGCTTGACACAATGCACACATATATGAGAAAATACCATCCTATGCATGCCTCATTAGCCGATATTGTCGCAGATATTGCGGCCAACTCGATAGAAGCCGGAGCTGAGCTCATTAAAGTCGACATTTCAGAAAACGATGATTTCATCGTTCTTAAAGTGGTAGACAACGGGAAAGGCATGGATGAGAAAACTCTCGCAAGAGCCTTTAACCCTTTTTTCACGGAAGAAGGCAAACACGACAAGAGAAAAGTAGGCCTCGGGCTGCCGTTCGTCAAACAAACTTGCGACGCATGCGGCGGCAATGTTTCGCTTGAAAGTGAAAAAGGTCGCGGAACAACGATCGTCTGCTCCTTCGCATCTTCCAGCATTGATCTTCCGCCCATGGGGGATATGGCCGCTGCCGCCCTCTCGCTCTTCAGCTTCCCCGGAAAATTTGAGATGGTGTTCTCGCATTCAAAAGGCAAAGAATCCTACTCGATTTCGAGAAGCGAACTTATAGATGCTGTAGGCGGCCTTGAAGACGCCCAATCCCTCTCTCTTGCCCGCGATTTTCTGCAAAGTCAGGAAGAAGCTCTCTGAGAAAGCTCAACTGTTCATCTGAGAGCGAGCAAGCGTTACGCCCCAGACATTCTCGACTGAACTCTTTTTAAGAGTCTTTGCGCATTCGGAAAGAGTGGAGCCGGTGGTCATTATATCATCAAGCACAAGTACGGAAGAACCGGGAGGCATAGCTGCAATAAACCTCCGCCCTTCTGCCGTAACGGCAAACGTGCCTTTAACGTTAACTCTTCTCTCATCTGCCGTGAGCTCACTTTGCTTGCGAAAAACTCCACACCTTTTCAGCGCCCTTCCCGCATACGGAACAGACAACCTTTTCGCAAGCGCCGAGGCAAGATAATCGCACTGATTGTAGCCTCGCCAAAACCTGTTTGCGAAAGCCGATGGCATTGGAAGAATAAATGCGATTTTTTCCACAGGGAAACGCACCCTCACGAACGCCTCAAGAAAATCAACAAAATCATTTCTCAAATACAACGCTCCACGGAACTTATACGCATTAACAAGTTCGCGCAAATATCCATCAAAGCGCAACACGCTGCCGACGCGATCAAACGATGGGCGCGGCGGAGAAGAACAGCCTGTGCAGAGAAACTCTCCATCAACCGCGGGGGCATCACGCCCGCAACAGCGGCAAAGCCCGTCGACAGGCAGAAAGGGGAGGCGCATCAGACACCCTGAGCAGATATATCTACCAGGGCGGTCAGATGCGCCTTTACAGACCGCACATTCACGCGGCCAAAAGAAATCAAGAATTTTTGATAGCAAAGAGATTCTCCGGATACTCTCCGCTGGCTACAAGTTTCTGGATTTCAGCAGTGACGAAAGGTTTATCCTCGCGGTATGTAACTCCGAACCAGCTTGATTCCGTCGGAAGGACGCGGCACGAGGCCTTTCCTTCCTTAATAAGCTCGTCAACTACAAAGGGAATATACCATTCGCTCTTTTCTTTAGAGCCATTTGCTTCAAGCCACGCCGGGAAGCGAGACTCAAGCTCTCCAAAAAGCTCCTTGGTAAAACCCCAGAGATTCATCGAGACGCGGGAATCAAGAGGCACTTTGACAGGCTGGGAAGGATCTTCCTGATTTTCTGCCATATCCCCGACGCGAACGAGTTTTGTCATTTCCGTCACGCCCTCGAGAACGCCGCTTTCAGAGACCTTGCAGATTCCACGAGCGACAGAACCGTTTTCGGAAAGCGTAAGATCAAGCCTGTAACCGACCATCGCAAACTGCATTGACGAGGCGGACGAGAGATATTCGCCCATCTTCGCGAATGCGTCGCGCCCGTAGAAATCGTCAGCATTGATGACGGCGAAGGGCGCATCGACAACATCACGCGCGGCGCGTACGGCATGCGCCGTCCCCCATGGCTTCGCACGCCCTTCGGGAACAGTCCACGGCGCGGGAAGATCTGTTATATCCTGGAAGGCGTATTCAACCGGCACAAGCCCTTCGTACCTGCTGCCGATCTTCTCCTTAAATTCCGCTTCAAAATCTCGGCGGATGACAAAGACGACTTTGCCGAAGCCGCCGCGCACGGCGTCAAAAACTGAATAATCGAGAATAGCCTCGCCGGAAGGACCTACAGGATCAACCTGCTTCAGCCCGCCATAACGGGAACCCATACCGGCGGCAAGAACAACAAGAATTGGTTTTTTCATAATTTCTTTTTTACCCTTCTTCAAAAATTAAGAGTTGCGAAATAATCATCGAGCGTTTCAGCGCGGCGGATCAGCCTTACATCGCCGCCCTTCTCGAGAAGAAGCTCCGCACTGCGAAGTTTACCGTTGTACTGAAAGCCCATCGCATGGCCGTGCGCGCCCGCATCGCAGATGACGACGATATCTCCCCTCTCCAGAACAGGAAGAAGACGCTGGATGGCGAATTTATCGTTGTTCTCACACAGCGAGCCCGTAACATCATAGACTGATGTTTGAGAAGCATCTTCCTTGCCGGGAACAACGATTTCATGATAAGCACCATAGAGTGCAGGACGCATCAAATTGCTCATACACGCATCGAGCCCCGCATAAAGGCGATATGTGTTTTTAATATGGCGCACACGCGAGACGAGATAACCGTAAGGGCCTGTGATCGAGCGCCCGCATTCCATAAAGAGTTTGAGAGGCGCCAATCCTGCCGCCTCGACAAGTTCCTTATACGCGCGCTCAATGCCTTTGCCGACATAATCAAGATCCATCGCTTTCTGATCAGGACGATACGGAATGCCTATGCCGCCGCCAATGTTGACAAACTCAAACTTGACACCAGTCTTTTCAGTAATCTCCGCCACAAGAGAAAAGAGAAGACGCGCGGTGTCGATGATATATTCCGGATCAAGCTCGTTGGAGGCGACCATCGTATGAATGCCGAAATGCTCGACTCCCGCTTCTCTCATCTTTGCGTAGCACTCGAAAAGCTGCTCGCGCGTAAAACCGTACTTCGCCTCTTCCGGCTTTCCGATAATCGCATTGCCTCCTTTGAGGGGACCGGGATTGTAACGGCAGCACATGATGCGGTCTTTAAAATCGGCAGGGGTTGAAGCGCCAACGCTCTTGCAGAGAAAATCCCAGTGCGTGATATCATCGAGATTTATTATCGCCCCGAGTTCCCACGCCTTGACAAACTCTTCTGCTGGAGTGTCGTTGGAAGTGAACATAATCGCATCTCCAACATTGCCCACCTTCTCCGCAAGAACCAGCTCCGCCATTGACGAGCAATCGCTACCGAAATTGAACTCTTTAAGAAGACGCATAAGTTCCGGGTTGGGCGCTGCCTTAACGGCGAAATATTCGCGAAAGCCCTTGTTCCAGCTGAACGCCTTCAAAAGCCTGCGGGCATTTTCCCTTATCGCTTCAGCATCGTAAATATGAAACGGCGTAGGGTATTTTTTTGCAATCTCTTCCAGCTTTTCCTTGTCAAACGGAAGTTTTCTCATTTTCTCTCCTATTATTGAACAATCACGATTTCTTCACTCCGTATACGGAGGCAAAACAAGTTCCGATAAGAGAAAGCGCGCCGAGATACGTCAACAGATTGATGGGCAGCGGCAAGGGCTTTTTCTTTTCAGGCGGGGGAACTCCTGGAATTTCCATAAGGACAACATTCGGGGTTGTGCCGGAAGCTTCACGCACGGCTTTATCAGTCACATAATAAGACGCGACTAAAGACGCCTTCCTGCTCTTGAGCCACGCGGATAATTCAGGATTGTCTAAAGATTGAACGGGCGCCCAAACGAAACGTATGTCGGCAGCGGAGAAATCGGCTGTCATCGCAACGCGCCTTACTCCGAAACTCCATGACAGCGGCCCTCTCGCGCCTTGAACAAAATCGGCGACTTTCCCGCCTCCTCTCCTCTTGACCAATTCAGCGGCAGGATTGGCGTTTTTAACGATTGAAAGATCGAACGGAGCGCAGTAAAGACGCGCACACCGCGCAAGATCACACGCGCCGAAGAATATGACGAGGCAAAGAATCACTTCCGACATCTTTTTCCCAAGCCCTAAAGAACGTAATTTCCCGCTCACCGCTTCTATGCCGTAGCCAGCAAGAACGCAAAGACAAAATTCCGTCAGGTGATGCCACTTCACCGGACAGCGGATGGAATCGCCGATGGGAATAGCAAAGACGATACGGTATAGCGGCTCGAAATTGCGCCCCATTGAAAGAAGCCAAAAGAGAAAAGCGGAAACGACAAAAAAGATGACTTCTTTTCTGTTCGAAAGGCGCCCGTCATCCTCCGTACCTCGCTTGCCGATGAAAAGGAAAACTACGGCTGAGAGAGCGAAGAGACACGTGATAAAGCCGACATAAAGAGAATGCTGGCGATAGTTGCCCGATGCCGCGCCCTTTGGACGGCCGAGCGCACCCGTGTATGGTTTAACCCCTGTATTGAGGCGCGGGCCAAGCGAAAGAACCATGCCGCAGCTCGTATCACCATTTATACGAGGAATAAAAAACTCAGCCGTCTCGGCAGGAGGGAGCGACCAGTTTGTGATAAAAATCCAACGTTCCTCTTTAGCGGCCGCGGAAGACTGCCCTTTTGATGAGGAAACGGAGTTAGAAGAGGCGGCGGCAATCTGCTTCTCGCGCCCACCCTTCTCGCCTATGGCATTCATCATCGACGGAGAAACAATGACTGCAAAAACGACCGCCGCAACAGCGACGCCCTTCCAATCTGGCACCTTGCGCTCTCTAACGCAACACCAAATGAAATACGCCGCCGTAAAAACCGTAAAAAGAAGCCAAAGGTCGGGCTGATAGAAACTCGCCCATGCGACGCAGGCTCCGAGCAGCACCCAATTTTTCATCTTGCCCTTGCGCACAGCGCGGTCGGCAAGAGCAAAGGCAAACACGCCAAAAATCATCCAACGAAACCAACCTGCGTGACCGGCAGAAAAAAGCGTAAACCAATAACCGCAAAAACCAAGGAAGAGTCCGGCGCCATAACTTGCAATACGCGAAAGCGAGCGGCCTCTGAGATAATAAGACAAAGCAAGGGCAGAGAAGTAGGAGGCAATGACGTACTGCAGCTCTTGCCAAAGATATGGAGATCCTATGAAGGAAGTTATATCCCATGGAGTGAACCTGCCTGTTTTCACCCAATCCCTAAAAACTGAAGCAATATACCCTTCACACGGGAAAGTCAGCCGCGCATCAGGCATTACGGGGCACACGGAAAGAGACCACGTTCCCCAAAAAACGAACCCCGCCAACACCGCAAAAATGGCAGTGAAGGCGAGGAGGAATACGTCCTTCTCTTTAAGGCGCATTTACGCAATCTTGCCGAGAGCGATAAGCGCAAAAACCATCGTGAAAATAGCGACAGTTTCAACAATGCCGAGAGCTGCGAGATAATTTGTAAAACCCTGCCCTGTTTCAGCCTGCGAATCGCAAGCGCCGGCACCGGCACGCCCCTGGAAGAGCGCCGAAAGGCCAATGCCGAGGCCGGAGAAGATTCCAGCGATAAGAACTGGCAGCCCAGCACCTGCGGAGACAAGAGGCTTAATGCCCGTGACAATGCCTTCTGCATTGGCAACGAATTCAACCTTGCCGAGCATAATAAACATAAGAATCATTCCATAGAGCGTCTGCGTGATAGGCGCACCGACGAATGACAGGAGAAGGAACGGCGCCGGCTTATTGGCGGCATAGCACTTCTTCCACGCGCCCACGGCAGCCGATGCCGCATAGCCAGTTCCCATCGCAGAGCCTGCCGCGCTAAGTCCTAAACAGGCGATTGCACCTGCAACAATCATGTATGCATCCATTTTTATTTCTCCTTTATTTTTCTGAACGGTTTGAAGGCGTACCCTGCCCAGGATATACCTTTGTGATTCGAAAATTCAAGCGTGTTAAGACGAACGGCATGAACGAGAATCGAAAGCCCCGCCATCGCAAGGTTAAGCGCGTGCCCAAGAACAAGGATAAGCGCCATCAACAGCGCGAAGATAGCCTTGAGCCACCATTCATCGGCACCTGAATAAAGCCCGATCGCCATTGAATTGAAATTCTCCGCTACTTTCACGGACGCAAGCCCTACTGCAAAGAGGCGCACATACGAGATTATGTCGCCAAGCGCACTCATGATATTCAATGGCAACATTCCAAGCTCCGCGCCACGGCTCTTAAGCTCGGAAGGCTTTACAGTAAAGGCAAAAACGGCTATAAGCGAGAAGCCGAAAACGTAGAACATCACCTGAGGAATAGACGAGAAAATGCCGACTATTGAATTTGTGACAAAATACATAAAGAGAAGTATGCCCGCCCAGCCGAACTCGGCAATCGCCGACGTATCGTTGATTTTACATATTCCGTTCCAGATGCGCGCCAGCATCAGATGGCTTACACCAATCGTAAAACACAAAAGCATCATATTGTTGTAGCTTGGATCCGCAAGCCACTTGACCGTAGGCCAAGAATTGAAATACGGAATCTGCGCACCAAACCACGTATTCGACAAAAGCCCCCAAAGAACGGTGGCTGAAGAAAACACCGTGAGCATCACAAGCCACGCCTTCATTAAGGCATTCCCTTTTTGCGCGCGATATTTCTTCCAGCCCCAAAGCGTGGCGGCAAGGAAAATCGCCCCATACGCACCGTCGCCCACGAGCATCGCAAAGAAAAGGGCGAAATAGCACATGAACGGCACGGATACATCCGCCTCGGTATAACCAGGCGCAATGCCAAGGCCTTCGAAAAGCGCTTTCACAGGGCGGAAGAGCCTCGGCGGATCTATAAGCGTGGGAGGAGTTTCTCCTTCTGCAGGATCCCTAACAAGCACGCCCCAGCCGAGAGAATTAGCGCGTTCAAAAAGATCAGCCTTTGCGTTTCTTACCTCGCCCATCAGAGCAGGAAGCTTGGAGACGGGAATCCATCCTGATATTACGCATATCGCGCCGTGATCTTGCAGCAATTCTTTCGCTTGCTCAAATGCCATACTTTCGGCAAGAGCAGGGAAAGAAGAAAGAATCGCCATATCATCGCAGATGGCAAGCTTGGCAGTATCGATATTAATGCGGTTGACAACTCTATCGTACTTCTCGCGAAGGCGAGAGAGCCTCATTGAAGGAAGCTTCTCCGGCAAGGCGACCACATCGGTAAGTCCCTTCACCTTGGAAAGAAGCTCTTGCGCAAGAACAGGATCAAAATCGCCAAACGGCTCGTAGCGCTTAATTTCGCGCTCAAGCCTATCGCGCTCTGTTTTGAGAGTTTCGCGATCGGCATCTATGGCGAGGACTTCCTCAACGGAGCGTGCGCGGACATCGCACATCTCCCCCGCACGGGCTTTGCGGATAATGCGCACTGCCTTCTCGGCATCGGAAATTTTCGCTTTCGCGTTGACTACGGCATCTCCAGAAGAAGATGCAAGATCAAGATGAACCACTCCCAGCTCGCGCAGACGGCGAAGAGTTCCCTCTCTGCAGGAGGCGAGGCAGACAAGGTCAAGGTGTTTCATCGGAACGATCATGCCGCGCCCTCCTCGGATTCATTAGCGCCATTTGTGCGGCTCTTTGCTATTTTGCCGCGCGTGACTGCCGCAGTCTGTTCATCGCCAAGGGCGATTTTAATAACGCGGATAGCCTCTTTGCACTCGGGGATTTTCACTTTTTCAAAAAGATTCACCCTCTGCGATGTAAGCTGAAGCTCTTCAGTCACTAATCGCCGCTGCTCTTCATAAACGGCTCTTTCACATTGAAGAGAAAGAAGCTGCGACGCCGACGAAACGGCATCATCAATCCATGCGGGCGTTGCCCATTTGTCTATTTTTCCAACTTCCGTATCAACAGACTGAAAGGTAGGAATCGTAACGCCGGCGACGTTGGCCCAGCCGGTATTTACGCTTTTTACTTTTATAAGCCCTGAAAGAAGCTCCGCGTCAGTCGCAAGAAGCCCAACCCACGGAATCATTCCATCACGCAGAGCCTTCTCCCTTGCCGACGTTTCCGCGGCTTTTGCCGTGATGCCGGCTATTTCTTTCTGGAGCTGCTGCTTTTTAAGTTGAAGCATAGGAAGGAAGCGCTGAAAACGCTTCAGCGCATCAGTCCGGGCTTTCAGCTCGGTTTTAGTCAATTTGACCTTCACCATATTGCCGTATATTATACCAAAAAACTGCTGAGCAATAGCTTGCGAGCTAAAAAATCTGAAACCGGGTGAAAAGACAAAGTAAATGCAACTGCCCGCGAAGTGATGAGTCTTCAACCTTTTTTCCGTTATGTCTTCGGGAAAGCAAGCCTGTCCATGAGACAAGAAAGAACAGCCTCGTCGCTTATAAACTTACCGCTTCTGCGGTACGCTTCCTCCACGAGCTCGACATTCCTGTAAGCAAGATAATCGGGAAGACGACCAGAAAGAAGCATCGATCTGACAAATGAAAGCAGCGTGAGATAAAAAGATCTTCTCACAAGAGCCACATCTCCATCTTCTTCCTTTTCGAGAGCCTCATTATACGCCTGCAAGAGCGCGTCGGAATCTTTCGCGGCGAACGCGGAAGCGACGGCATCGTAAAGCTCGCCTTCAAACATTCCAGAGGGGATTGAAAGATTGACTCGCTGCGTGCGCGAAGCTATCGTGGGAAGTATCGCCTCGGGCCTGTCGGTCAAAAGAAAATAAATCGTTTTCGGAGTAGGCTCCTCAAGAGACTTTAAAAATGCGTTCGCGCTATTATCGTTCATCCTATCTGCGCCTACAACGACGCCCACTTTCCACCCGCCGGAAAATGAAGTTTTCTCCATTGGCTCAACAATGCGGCTTCGCATCGAGGCAACCGTTATAATGCGCTTTTTCCCTTCAGGCTCAAGAATGGCGACATCAGGATGGCTGTTTGACAAAATCTGCTCTCGCCCGCCTGGAAAAAGTTTCTCCAGCACGAGGTCTACGAGATTGCGGGCGTCACCGCTTACATCGCCGACAACCAAATACCCGTGCGCAGCACGGCCGGCATCAATTGCGTTTGAAATCAAACTAAAGGCTTCAGCCGCGTCCATATTCTCTCCTGCACTTCATCTATGGAAGCATTGGCGTCAATAACTGTAAAACGGGCAGGCTCCTTGGCGGCCAGTTCCTTAAACCCCTCCCGTAAACGGGAATGGAATTCTTTTCCCTCAAGCTCGATGCGATCGGCGGAAGAATTGAGTTTCTTCTCGCGCTCAAGCCTGCGGTTAACCGACTCCTCCAACTCGACATCGAGAAGAAAAGTAATATCAGGCTTAAGTGAGGAACACGCAAAATCATTGGCTTTGGCAAGCTCTTCAAGATCAAGCCCTCTGCCGTATCCTTGATAGGCGAGAGTAGAATCACTGAAGCGGTCGGAAATCACCCAAACGCCTTCTTCGAGCGCTGGGCGAATCACCTTCTCGACGAGCTGCGCGCGCGCGGCGAGAAAAAGAAGAGTTTCCGCGCGTGCGCATGGGATGTCGTCAGATTGATCTTTTATGAGGCGGCGCACCTGCTCGCCGAGCCATGTGCCGCCCGGCTCTCGCGTTAAAATGACTTTGTATCCCGCGCTCTCAATCGAGGACTTGAGGCGAGAGGCCTGCGTAGATTTTCCGCACCCCTCGCCCCCTTCGAAAGAAATAAAGAGACCTCGCCGCATCACATCAATAACCGGCCTGGTTGAAATTCTGATTGGTGAGAATCACCGTGATTGTTTCAATGCAGTCGGGTTCGATTGTTGCGACAAAAGGGAAACCGGGATTGGAAAAACTTCCCATAGCCTGGCGACGCACCTTCTTCGTTTCAGGGTCGATGAACATCCTGCGATATGTACAGTTGCCGCTCTTCTTCGCCTTAAGATCGACAGTCACCTTCGCCCTTTCGCCTGATGTGTTAACCATAACGAGGCAAAGCCTGTCGCTACCGTTATTACGCAAAGAAAGGAACTCCACATCGCCCTGCTTTCCTTCAGCGACATTGCCGCACGCTTTAGGACGGATGGCCACATCAAAATTTTCCTCGCCGCCGAAGCCGCCGGAAAGGTCATCAAATTCCTGCTCGAGGTCGGGAGAATTTTGACTCTCTTTCGTTGGCGCCGCCTTCATGGACTTAATCTCTCCATGCGTAAGCACGATGGGATGTTCGTTAAAAGCAAGCCCAAGATAACGAAGTGTATCGCCGAACGCATCTACCTGCATTGGCTGCTTGAAAAGAACTGTATCAACACACTCCGAAGCATAGGCCGCCATCATCCAATGGATTTTCCAGCTCATGGTCTTGAATTCAGAGCGGCTTTCCACTGGCGAGCCTGCCTTGCGATCGGGTCCGATTACCCAAAAGCGGATGTGGGCAAGATTCTTAGAAGAGCCGCCTGATGTAAGGCGCGTCATCTCCTTAAGCTTGCGGTAGGGCTCTTTCTGATTAGAAAGATCAACCAAGAAATGCGTTACAAGACGCATCTGCGCAGCGAGAGCCTTCACCATCCCAGGACGGGAACTCTTTGCGGGAATGCCGATGGGAATCTTCGGGAAGCGGCGATTTATGCTTGAAAGAACGGAGCGCCACTTTTCATTCTCTCCGCCGCCGGTGGGATCTTCACCGAGCACAAAACCTGCAATGGCAGATTCATACTTACCTTCTTCAATAACTTTTAACTTATCGAAGATTTCTTCTCTCGAACCTTCAAGAACGAGAAGAATCTTTATTTTATACTGGACGAGAAACTCAAGAGTCTTGGCATCACACTTTTTGGTCTTAAGAAGCCACGCCCCTGCCTTGCGATATTTTTTTGCAACTTCTTCGTCGCCGATTTCCGGATCACCTACATAGCCGAAACCAAGAAACGAAGGAGATGTCTTTGCAATAGGCAAGGACCTAATATCAATCAACGTTTTTACGTTTTTCTGAGAATTCGCTTTTTTCGCATCCTTCTCTACAGCCGCTCCCGCGACCCCCGCAAGCGCAGCAAGCAACGCTGCTGTTATGATTCTGACCATGATTTTACCCTTTTCTTATTTTTTAAATGGTTAGAGGCGCCCTCTATCTTATTTGCTCTTCCACTTGCCCCAGCCTCCCACGTCAAGTTTGAAGATTTCTTCCCAAGAAAATCTCTTTCTTGTTGTTATTATGTAAACCGTATCGACGCCGCGCGACCGTGCGCATCAAGCCCTTCGACAGCGGCAAACGCCTCAATCGTGCTTTTCGTCTCCTCAAGGTCTGCACGGGTGAACGCGACAAAGCTGTGACGGCGGCGGAAATCATCAGGTGTCAAACCGTTGAACATATCGGCGGCACCGCCCGTTGGAAGAACATGGCTGGGACCTGCGACGAAATCGCCGGCCGACTCGGGGGTCCAAGGGCCTGCGAAAACGGCACCTGCGGAACGGACGCCCTTCATCACATTAAGGGCGTTCTTCGTCATTATCTCAAAATGCTCAGGCGCAAAACGGTTGACAACCTCCATCCCTTCCGCGAGATTTTCGGCAACGACAATAAGAATGCCGCCTTTGTTGATCACGCGCTCAATTATACCCTTGCGTGAAAGCGACTCTGTCTGGGAGAGAATCTCCTTTTTAACTTCGCTTGCGAACTTGGACGAAGTGCAGACGCAAAGCGACTTCTCCCAACCGCTTCCGTGCTCGGCCTGGCTTAAAAGATCTGCCGCAACCCAACGGGCGGGAACGGAGCCGTCAGCAAGAACGGCAATTTCGCTAGGCCCTGCCACCTGATCAATTGCGACATAACCGTAAACTTGACGCTTCGCAGCAGTTACAAAAGCGTTTCCGGGGCCGGCGATTTTCTGCACCTTTCGGCAGGAAGGCGTGCCGAACGCCATCATTCCGATAGCCTGGATGCCGCCTACACGATAAATTTCCGTAGCTCCCGCAAGTTTGAGAGCGTAAAGAAGGACGGGGTTTACCTCACCCGTCTTTCCTGCTGGAGTACAAGCGACAATTTCTTTGACCCCTGCCGCCCTGGCGAGAGTCACCGTCATAATGGAAGTTGACGCGAGCGGAGCCGTGCCACCCGGCACATAAACGCCTACGCGGTCCATGGGAGAGAAGAACTCGCCCATCTTTCCTCCGCGCGGAGTCTTTATAGACCACGCCTTTCTTAAAGAGGCCTTGGAAAACTTCAAGACTCTCTTGTGCGCATCTTTAACGGCTTTTTTGATTGAAGAATCTATTGATGAAAAATCGGCTTCTTTAACGAGAAAAGAAGAAGGCTCAAGTTTGGCCCCTTCGAATTTCTTCACGTATTTTGCGACAGCCGCATCGCCATCGCGGCGAATTTCAGCAAGCACCTTGAAAGCAGCTTTCTCCGCCTCTTCGGGAAACGCCGGGCGGGCATTGAAAGCATCAATCTTTTTGTCGCCTACTTTGACGATTTCAATCATCTAAATTCTCCGTCACTTATCTTTTTCACCAAGTACACACTTAACTTCACATTCTGCCGCAAGCTCATCGCCGACATAACCCTTGAGAGCAAATACGCCGAGCTTCGGACGGAGGCGAACATAGTTCACGACCGTCACGAGCTTGTCTCCCGGCCTTACGGGCCTGCGAAAACGGGCGTTTTCTACAGCGGCAAGAAGGAATGAAGCAGTCTTATCTTTGCCGCCAAGAGCGTTGCGGGCAACGAGAGCCGCGCCTGCAACTTGAGCCATGCTCTCTACTAGAACAACTCCGGGAACAACCGGAAAATCAGGGAAGTGCCCCTTGAAGAAGGAGTTTTTCTCTTCCGTATACGTATATTCGCCGAGCGCACCAGTCTCGTCGGCAGAAATAAGAGTATCCACGAAGAGAAACGGCGGCCTGTGAGGCAGCAACTCCTCCCCCGATTTATTATAAACATTCGCAAACACCGGCAGTTCCATTTCGGCAGTCTCCTTTCCTCAAACCTTCTTGAAAACAAGAATTCCGTTATGGCCGCCGAAGCCGAGAGAGCTTGAAAGAGCAACGCGAATATCACGCTTAACGCCGACATTAGGCGTGTAGTTCAAGTCAAGAGCTGGATCAGGGTTCTCGTAGTTGATTGTGGGAGGAACAAAGCCTTCCTTAATCGCAAGAGCCGTAATCGCCGCCTCGAGCGCGCCCGCAGCGCCAAGAAGGTGCGCATGCATCGACTTGGTCGAAGAGATATTAATCGCCTTCGCGCCCTCTTCGCCGAACACACGCTTGAATGCGGCCGTCTCCATCGCATCGTTAAGAGCAGTGGAAGTGCCGTGGGCGTTGATGTAATCGACGGTGGTAAGGTCTTCAACGCCGGCATCCTTAAGAGCGATGTTAATCGCCTTGACCGCGCCGTCGCCAGAAGGATCTGGAGCTGTGATATGATATGCGTCAGACGTAGCTCCATACCCTGCAAGCTCGCAATATACGCGCGCGCCGCGGGCTTTTGCATGCTCTTCAGACTCGAGAATAAGCATTGCCGCGCCCTCGCCCATCACGAAACCGTCGCGGTCGGCATTGAACGGACGCGAGCTCTTGCTAGGCTTGTCGTTGAACTTCGTGGCAAGCGCGCGCATCTTCATGAACCCGCCGACGCAAAACTCGAGAATCGTAGCTTCCGTGCCACCGGCGATGACGACATCAGCGCGGCCTGCACGGATGAGATCGAGCGCGTAACCGAGAGCGTCAGTGGAACTAGCGCAGGCAGTGGTTACGACTTGTGCAGGACCTTTAGCCCCGATAGCGAGCGAAACATTGCCCGCAGCCTCGTTGGCTATAAGCTCAGGAATCGCAAGAGGAGAGAGGCGGTCAGGACCGCGGTCGAAAAGGATCTTATAGCTCTCGCCTGTCACATCAAGCCCGCCGATACCGTTGCCGATAAGCGTGCCGACGCGGTCCATATCAGGCTTATTCTCCTCAGTATAACCAGCATCACGCCATGCCTCAACGGCCGTAGCTACGGCAAACTGCGAGAACCTTGCCATGTGACGCGCCGCCTTCTTGTCGAGAAGGCCGCCTTCGATGGCGTAAGTTTCAAAGTCCTTCACTTCACCTGCCACCTGGCAAAGGCATCTTGAAGCATCAAAGCGCGTAATTTTCCCGATGCCAGGCTCGCCCGCCTTAATAGAATTCCATACAGCATCTTTGCCGTTTCCGTTAGCGCAAAGCATGCCGATGCCTGTTATCATTACTTTCTTCATAGTTTTTCTCCTTCTACCTTTAGCGCTGCTTTTTAGATTAGAGGTTAGGCCATGTCATATACGTTCCGCCGTATGTAAGCCCGGCGCCGAAGCCGACGAGCACAATCTTCATGCCGTCCTTCAATTCGCCTGAGCGCACCGCCTGGTCGAGAGAAATCGGCACAGACGCGGCAGATGTATTCGCCGTTGTTTCAAGATTGAGCCAGAACTTTTCAATCGGCAGTTTCATACGACGAGCGGTAGCCTCGATGATGCGTCCGTTTGCCTGATGGGCAAATACGCGATCGAGTTCGCTTGGCGTGGTGCAGAGTTTCTCGCAAAGATCCCCGACGACCTTGGAAAGTTTGCGCACCGCAAAGGCGAACACATCATGCCCTTGAAGAGTGAGCTTCGCAATTGAAGGCTCCGGCTTAAGAGGAATGCCTGTGAGCGGATCAAGCGGCAACGCCTCGCGCGTTCCGCCCGTACGCATAATAAAGGCCTGTCCCTTACCGTCCGCACCAAGAATCGTGTGGGCGGTAGTCTTAGTGGAGGAGACTCCAGGCTCTTCATCGTTACCGATTACAACAGCACCCGCGCCGTCACCAAAAAGGATGCATGACGAGCGGTCTGTCCAATCGAGAATGCGGCTTAAGCATTCCGCACCGATGACAAGCGCCTTTTTTTCAGGATAGAAATTCACAAACCCGCGAGCCTGCTCAAGCGCATAGATAAAGCCGGCGCAAGCCGCCTGCAAATCATACGCGCCTGCGTTGACGCAGCCAAGCAAATCCTGAACCACACAAGCGGTGGACGGGAAGGTGCCGTAATCGGGAGAGGATGTGGCAAGCACGATAAGCCCCACATCTTCGGGGGCGACTCCCGCCATTTCAAGCGCGGCTTTTGCGGCTTTTGCGGCCATGGTGGAAGTAGTCTCACCATCTTCAGCAACATGACGCGCGTGAATCCCAGTATGGGAGTAAATCCATTCATCGCTTGTATCAAGCGCGGCGGCTATATCGTTGTTTGTAACAACCTTCGGCGGAAGATAACCGCCGGTTCCAAGTATTCTGATACCCATAACGCATATTATATCAAATTTAACCGTGGGTTTCATACGAAACCGAGAACATCTCGCATCGTATAAATCCCTGCCTTTTTGCCTTTCGCCCACTCAAGAGCTTTAAGTGCACCTGCCGCAAAAGCTTCGCGGCCCTGTGCCTTGTGAACGAGCTCAACTCGCTCAACATCGCCGGCGAACATCACGGTGTGGTCGCCTATGACGGAACCTCCGCGAAGAGCGTGAACGGCAATCTCCCCCTGCGGACGCTCACCAGTCTCACCGCTGCGGCCGTAAATGAAATCGGGCGCGACATTGCGGCCTTCTGCCACGCTTTTTGCAAGCATAAGAGCCGTTCCCGAAGGGGCGTCCTTCTTATGCTTGTGATGCATCTCAACAATTTCAACGTCATACTCAGGGCCGAGGACGGCCGCTGCCTTCTTCGCCATTTCCAGAAGAAGATTAACTCCGAGAGAGTAATTTCCGCTTTGAACAATAGGAATTACCTTCGCCGCTTCATCAACGCAGGATTGTTCATCTGCAGTAAGCCCGGTAGTGCCGATAACGCAGGGAATATTCCTTTTCACAGCCTCCGCCATAGTCGCCTTAATTGCCGAATGGTGCGAAAAATCAATAACTCCTTCAACTCCCTCCGGCCAGGACTTATCATAGCCGTCAAGCACATCGACCTTTGCTATAACTTCCATTCCTGCGCCTTCCGCCAAGGAAACAAGCATTTTCCCCATGCGCCCGGCAGCTCCGTTAATAGCGATTTTCATACTATCTTCTCCTTTTTGTGACGAAAAGGCGCCGCGGTCAAACCGCAACGCCTTTGAAACCCATCCACCTTAAGCGGGGAATCATTTCTTGACGAGCTTACGAACCGCCTTGTGCGAGCAGAACGTACGTTCATTGTAGAGCTTTGCGCGGCGCGCCTTGCCCTTCTTGATAACCTTGATCGCCTGGATCCAGGGGCTGGCGAACGGGAAAAGCTTCTCAACGCGCACGCCGTAGCTATCACGCGTGACGGTGAAGTTACCAGTTACATTGCCGCGGCCGTTATCAATGGCGAGAACCTTACCCTCGAAATCCTGAACGCGGAACTTTTCGCCTTCCTTAATCTTAATGGAAACGCGAACGGTATCGCCAGCGCGGAAATCAGGATAGTTCTTATCCTTGAGAGACGCAACCTGCTCGGCATTGATCTTATCAATAAGCTTGATACCCATGGCTTAGCCCTCCTTCTTTTCGGCCTTCTTGCCGGGTTTCTTTGAGTGATGAGGCTTAAGATTGGGGTTCTTAGCGCGACGGATAAGCGAAGCGACCGTGGCCGTGGGCTTGGCGCCCTTGGAAAGCCAATAGTCGACACGCGCAAGATCGAGCTTGAAATTATCGTCCTTAATCTGCGTATCGTAGGAACCGAGAATTTCAATAAACTTGCCATCGCGGGGCGAACGCACATCTGCCGCGACGATACGATATGTCGCGTGGTTCGTGCAACCGGTGCGACGCATACGAATTTTGACCATAATTTTCTCCTTAACGGTGAATGAATTGTGCGAAGTATATCATATTCTCCCCTCCTCACGCAAGGGGAAATAAGATAAGCGACATTTTCCGCAGTTTGCCATAATAAACGACACCCGATTTCAAAGTACCTCGAATTTACACATAGCCCGTTTGCCAAATACGCGACACCAAGTTAAAATAGGAGAATG
>JAHBAE010000059.1 GCA_018384485.1 Kiritimatiellia bacterium | reverse complement strand
CATTCTCCTATTTTAACTTGGTGTCGCGTATTTGGCAAACGGGCTATGTGTAAATTCGAGGTACTTTGAAATCGGGTGTCGTTTATTATGGCAAACTGCGGCCGTACCTCCAGAAATCGGGCGTATTGCGGCTTTTCGGCTAATATGGTAAACTACACATCAATGAACAACTTTGTCAAGAACATCTTCTGGTGGCGACTCCACGCTTTTGAAGCGCGGTGACGTTCGCTGGTAGTTGTTAGACCAAATAGGAATCGGCAGCCTCGCTTCATGGAAGCGAGGCTGTTTTCGTTAGGGAGAGAACATGAAAGTACCTTATAAAACATATCTGACCGAGCAGGAAACACCTGTTAAATGGTATAACATTCGTGCGGACATGCGCAAGAAGCCTTTTCCGCTGCTTATGCCTGGAACTGGCAAGCCGTGCACGGAGAAAGATCTTGAACCTGTTTTCTGCAAAGAGCTTATCCGTCAGGAACTTGATGAAGATACTCCGTACTTTGATATTCCTCCCGCGATTGTCGATTTTTACAAGATGTTTAGGCCATCGCCGCTGATTAGGGGTTACTTCCTTGAAAAAGCTCTCGGTACACCTGCTAAAATCTATTATAAATTCGAAGGTAATAACACTTCTGGCTCTCATAAGCTCAACTCGGCAGTGGCGCAGGCGTATTACGCCAAGGCGCAGGGGCTTAAAGGCGTTACTACGGAAACGGGAGCAGGGCAGTGGGGAACGGCGCTTTCGATGGCCTCGTCGTTCTTCGGGCTTGATTGCCGCGTTTTTATGGTCAAATGTTCTTACGAGCAAAAACCGTTCCGCAGAGAGGTGATGCGTACGTACGGTGCGAGTGTCACTCCAAGCCCATCCATGACAACTGCCGTGGGCAGGCTTATTAACGCTGAGCATCCGGGGACATCTGGCTCTCTGGGATGCGCGATTTCTGAGGCTGTTGAGGCTGCAACTTCAATGCCTGGGTATCGTTATGTCCTCGGCTCCGTTCTTAATCAAGTTCTTCTCCATCAGTCGATAATCGGTCTCGAGGCGCACACCGCATTTGAGAAACTCGGCGAGAAGCCTGATATCATAATCGGTTGCGCGGGAGGCGGCTCTAATCTCGGAGGGCTTATTGCTCCGTTCATGGGCGAGAAGTTGCGTGGTGAGCGCGATTGCCGCTTTATTGCCGTTGAGCCTGCAAGCTGTCCCTCGCTTACACGCGGGGCGTATGCGTATGATTATTGCGATACAGGCCGCATTTGCCCGCTCGCGAAAATGTATACCATCGGAGCTGATTACATTCCTTCGTCCAGCCATTCTGGCGGTTTGCGTTTTCATGGAATGAGCACAGTCATTTCCGAGCTTTATGACCAGGGGCTGATGGAGGCCGTAAGCGTAAAGCAGACTGATGTTTTCGCCGCCGCGCAGCGCTTTGCCCGTGTAGAAGGAATACTTCCCGCTCCCGAATCAAGCCATGCGATTTTAGTCGCTATCGAAGAGGCGCTGAAATGCAAGGAGGAAGGGCGCGAAAAGACGATTCTATTCGGCCTTACTGGCACTGGTTATTTTGATATGAAGGCGTATCAGGCTTTCAACGATGGAACGATGGAGGATTTCATTCCTGCCGACGAGGATATCGCCCGCAGTCTTGAAAAACTTCCTAAGCTTTGAGAGATTTAACCGGGTGCATAGCATAGATGGTGGTATTTGTGGTATAATATAGACATATTTCAAACAGAAAGAGGTAGAAATGAAAGAATACAGAGTCGGTCTCGTAGGAGTAGGGGCGGTTGGCACCGAAATGATCAAGGTGCTTAAAGAACGTTCGTTTCCTCTCAAAGGACAGGTTCAGGTTTTCGCTTCGCGCGAGCGTGATGAGGAAATTCTTGGAGAAACATACCATGTTCTTCCCGCTACTGAAAAAAGTTTCGAAGGGCTTGATATAGTTCTTTTTGCAGGCAAGACGGATGTTGCGCTTCAGCTTAAGGATGCGGTTGTCGCTTCTGGCGCGAAGATGATTGATAATTCACGCGCCTTCAGGCAGGATCCTGAAGTTCCTCTCGTAGTTCCTCAGGTGAATGCCGAGGATCTTGATTGGAACAAAGGCGTTATCGCCAACCCTAACTGCACCACTGCAATTATGCTTGAGGCGGTGGCTCCTCTTCATAAGGCAAAGAAAGTCAAGCGTATCGTCGCGGCGACTTATCAGGCCGCTTCTGGCGCAGGCGCGCCAGGGCTTGCCGAGCTTGAGGAGCAGATGAAAGATTACGTCGCCGGCAAGGAGCTTACGGTAAAGGCGTTTCAGCACCAGCTTACGTATAACCTTATCCCTCATATCGATAAGTTCGATGAGACGAATTGGTACACGCTTGAAGAGCTGAAGATGCTCAATGAGTCTCGCAAGATGCTTCATGCGCCTGATTTGAAACTCTCCTGCACATGCGTGCGCGTGCCGATCGCCCGTGCTCATTCAGAGGCTCTCAATATTGAGTTTGAAGAGGATATAACTCCCGAGGAGGCTCGCGAGATTCTCTCTTCTGCCGAAGGAGTTAAGCTGGTGGATGATCCTCTCAATGGGATTTATCCGATGCCTCTTGATGCGACGGAGAAATATGATGTCCTCGTAGGGCGTATCCGTCAGGATATTTCGCGCGACGACAAGAAGGGGCTTGATCTTTTCGTTTCCGGTGATCAGCTTTTGAGAGGCGCGGCTCTCAATGCCGTTGAAATCGCCGAACACCTCATCAAACGCGGGCTCGTTTGATGAGGCGCTCTCTCTTATTCGCCTTGGCGGCGGTGATGCCCGCGTTTTTGTACGCGGTATCTCCCGGGGGGCGCACGTTTGATACGGGCGCCCGCTACGCGACCGACGCCTATCCTGGCTTCGATCAGTTTGAAGAGAATACTTCCCCGCAGAAGAAAGAGCCGAAATGGTTGTCTTGGATAACGGGGCCGAAGTGCGATAGCGCCGCCGAACAGCTTGAGTATTGCGAAAAGCTTATTTCCGAGCAATCGTGGTCGAAGGCCGTTGCAGAGCTTGATGCCCTTGTGAGGCAATGGCATTCTTCTTCTCAAGCCCCTCGGGCGCAGCAGCTGTTGGCGGAAGTTCTTGAAAAGAATATTGACGATAGCGAAGAGGCCTTCAGGGAATACAGATATCTGATTGATTTTTACTCCCTTCAGATTGATTATAATGCCGCCGCCGATTCAATGTATCGCCTTGCCTGCAAGCTTAGAATTGAGGGTAAGACTATTGTATTCTTCCGCTTTAAAAATACGGTGGATGTTCGCCGCGCTTTTGAAGCTTGCGTGTTGCGCGCTCCTGGAGCGGAGTGGGCGGCGCAGGCGATGCTCATAATTGCTGAGCTGAGAGAAGAAGAGGGCAGGTACACAGAGGCGATTAAGGTATACGAGAATTTGCGCAATATCCGCGGCGACTGCAGCGAGGCTAAGCAGGCTCTCGTTCGTGAAGCTGAGGCGCGGATGAAGGTGCTTTCTAAGTTCGGCTACAACCGCGAGCGCGTCACAGATACGCTCTCATTTCTTGAAAGTGCTTCTTTAAGGTGCGATGCTGACGGTCGGGCTAAGATCTCCGCTTATCTTTCTGATGTGCGTGAAGTTCTTGAAGAAGAGGCTTTCCAGTCTGCGAAGTTCTATGATTCGCGTATGCGTACTAAGAGAAGCGCGATTGCCGCGTATGAAGAGTTTCTTTCTAAATATCCAGCCGGCAAATACTCCTCTGTGGTGAGGTCGAGGCTTGAAGAATTGAAGAAAGGTGATGTGAAATGAAATTATTTTCTGTCGTTCTCTCTCTTGCGCTTCTTTCAGGATGCGCATCTTCCTATTGCTGGAAAAGCTCAGTTCCTTCCGATCATCGCACCGTGAACGTGCCCATATTCCGCAATGAGTCGGGCCTTCAGGAGATTGGTGCTATCGCTTCGCGCCAGCTTTTGCGCGAGTTTCAGCGCGAGGGCACTTTTAAGATCGCAAACGGCGATGATGCGGCGGTTGAAATTCAAGGCACCATCAAGAGCGTTTCCTCTTCTTCCGATGCGTACAACCGCCGCGCACACCGCCGCTACGCAGGTTACATTATGAAGTGCCAGGCCGAGATTGCCGTAATCGATAAAATTTCCGGCGAAGTTGTCATCCCTATGCGCAAATATACGGCGGAAACAACGTACGCCGCAGGCAATGACAACACAACCGCCCAGCGCGATGCGTCAGGGAGGGTTGCTGATGTTCTCGCACGCAAAATCGTGAATGATGTTCTTCGCATCAAATGGAATAAAAAGGCATCTTGCAACAAGGAGTAGAAATGAACGAAGTACACGCCGTCATTGAACTGAAGATTACGCCCCAGCGCGATTGCGGCTTTGGGCGTATAGCGGAGAGAGTTTCGAAATTCGAGGCTGTCGAGGCTTGTTTTCTTATGTCGGGAGGTTATGACCTTCTCGTTTTTGTAAAAGGCGAGAGCCTCCAAGATGTAGCTCAATTCGTGGCGCAAGATCTCTCCACTATCGACGGGGTTCTTTCTACGGCAACGCATTTCATGCTTAAGACGTATAAGTCTGGCGGTATCGCGGGAAAGATCGAGGACGATCGTTTGGAGGTTTCGTAATGGCAGTTGATTTAGCTCAGAAGGCTCAGAATTTCACTAATCGCGGTAGGCAGGCTTTTGAAACGGGCAAGTACGCTCTTGCCGTTGATATGCTTATGGAGGCAGTTGCCGCTGCTCCCGATATTCTTGAAACGCGCAAACTTCTCCGCGCCGCTCAAATCGCAAATTTCCGCCACGGTGGCGGCAAGACGGGCTTTCTTGCAAAGATCGGTTTTGCTTCGCAGCGGAGCAAGATTATGTCGCTTGTCAAGAAGGGCAAGGGCGTAGAGGCCATGTTCGAGGCAGAGAAGCTTCTCGGTCAGAATCCTCTCGATCCCGACAATATTGAAGCTGCGGTCAAGGCGGCGGAAGCGGCAGGAAAGGCTGACCATGCGGCGTTGACGATTGAGGCTGCGTACGAGTGCTCGAACAAAGATCCTTCTCTTCTTGAACGTGTCGCCACTTACTACACAATGGCGAAGCGTTGGGATAAAGCGCGCGATGCGTATCAGAAGCTTTCTCAGCTCAAGCCGGGCGATCAGCATATCATGCAGCTTCTCAAGAATGCGGAAGCGCAGGCGACGATGAGTTCCGGTTGGGAGCAGACTGCAGGCAAGGCGGGCGGCTTCCAGGCGCTTATTGCTAACAAGGAACAGGCGGCTCGTCTCGATGCGGCTAACAAGGCTGTAGTTACGGCTGATGACGCCGAGCTTCTCATCGCTGAAAAGCTCAAGCAGATTGAAGCTGAGCCCAAGAACATGAACGCTCGCCGCGCCCTGGCGCGAATCTATGTGCAGAATAAGCGCTACTACGAGGCGATTGAAGTTCTCGAAGAGGCTATTTCCGTTACGGGGACAATGGACCCTGAGCTTGATAGAATGCTTTCGCAGACGAAGGTGCAGTATTACGAGCAGCAGATAGATGCGTTGCGCGAGGCTGGCCGCGAGGAAGAGGCCGAGCAGATGGAGGCAGAGAAGAATCAGTTTGTGTTTGACGATCTTGCCGCCCGCGTTGAGAGGTATCCGAATGATCTTCACCTTCGCTTCGAGTTGGGCAAGGTATATTACACATACGGCTATTACGACGAGGCGCTCACTCATTTGCAGCTTGCTCAGAAAAGCCCCAAGGACCGCCTCTGGGCGCTCTACTATCTTGCGATGTGCTTTCTTCAGCAGGGGCAGGTCGATATGGGCGTTATGCAGCTTGAGACTGCACGCGATGCAATCCCCACGATGGATGAGCTTAAGAAGAATGTCGTTTATCAGCTTGGGCTTTGCGCGGAAAGCAGCGGCGACCTTGAAAAGGCTTATCGTTACTACAAGGATGTCTATTCCACCGATGTCGGGTTCCAGGATCTCGGCGAGAGGATGCTTGCTGTAAGCCAGGCTCTAAAAAACAAATGAACAACCTTGAAATAGGTTGCTCAGCTTGGCAGCCCCAAGGAGAGTCGAACTCCTCTACCGAGCATGAAAAGCTCGTGTCCTAGCCGATAGACGATGGGGCCGTGAAATTGGTGTGTAGTATATCATAAATTATGACAGAGAGTCAAGCGTGTGTTGCATTTAATTTAACCGACCATATTGGTAGCGCTCGGCTTGCTCCTCTTGTGGCCTCTGCAGGTTCTATCGCCGCCGCGTGGGAAGCGTATCCAGACAAGATTTCGCGCACTGGCGGCGAGATTGATGTTGAGAGAGAATACGCTCTTGCCAAGAAATATGGCGTTGAAATAGTAACTTTAGCCGATGAGGCTTATCCGGCACGGCTTAAGGATACTCCGGGCGCTCCTCTTGTCCTTTACGTCAAGGGCGATGTATCGATACTTTCCAAGCCGATGGTTGCGATAGTAGGCACGCGCCGGGCTTCGCAGTACGGCCTTTCAGTAGCTTCTTCGCTTGCCGCGGATCTCGCCTCGGCAGGGTGGTGTGTGGTCTCTGGGCTTGCGCTCGGCATCGACGCGGCGGGGCATCGCGGCGCTTTAGATGCAAATGGAGCGACTGTCGGTGTCTTGGGATCTGCGCTTGACCAATTTTATCCTGAGAGAAACAGAAGCCTTGCGAAAGAGATGATTGAGAAATCAGGCGCGGTCGTAAGTCAGTTTGCTTTTGGGCGTTATGCCGATACTGTCACTTTCCCGATTCGCAATCATGTGGTGGCGGCGCTTGCAAGCGGAGTTGTTGCGGTTGAATGTTCAAGGAAATCAGGAACTCTCATTACGACAAATATCGCAGGCGAGTTGGGGCGCCCCGTAATGGCAGTTCCAGGAAGGGTCGACAGCCACTCATCCTCTGGATGCAATTCTCTTATCAGAAACGGCGCGGTGCTTGTGCGCAATGCAGATGACGTATTGGAGGTTCTCACTCCGCTTTCGCAGGCGAAGAAGAAGAATGATCCGCTAACGGTAGAGGAAAAAGAGTCTCCTGGAGATCCGCTGACTCCTCAATATTCGACGGAAGAGGCTCTTATAATGCTTCATGTGGATGAGTCCGGAATCTCAATTGATGATCTTGTGCTGAAAACTTTTCTTCCCGTTCAAGAAGTAAGCCGCATAGCCATGTCTCTTAGGATGAAGGGCTTTGTGCGTTTTCTTCCTGGCAATCGTATCGCCACAATGCGCTGAAAAAAAGGAGGGTAATAAAAATTTATGGAAAAGACATTTAATCCGCTTGATAACATCCGTGTCGTGCTTGTAGGCACTCTCTATACGGGAAATGTTGGTTCCGCCTGCCGCGCTATGGCGAATATGGGAATAAAAAACCTCTATCTTGCGGCGCCTAATCTGCAAAATTCGTGGGACGAAGGCGAAAGAATGGCAGTTCATGCTACAGATATAATGCATAACCGCAAGGAGTTCGCCACTTTTGAGGAGGCCGTCGCCGACTGCGTTGCTGTAGTGGGGACTACGGCGCGCGAGGGGCTTTATCGTCAACATGTCAAAGCGCCGCGCGATTGTGCAGCAGATATTCTTTCTCTTGCAGCGACAGGGCCTGTCGCTCTCGTGTTCGGGCGCGAGGACAAAGGGCTTTTAAATGAGGAGGTTGCCCAGTGTACCCATCTAATTCGCATTCCTGTTGACGAGGGGTATACATCGATAAATCTCTCACAAGCCGTTCTTATTACGTGCTATGAGTTTTTTACGGCATCAGGGCGTTATGTCCCGCCGCACGAGAAAGCTCCTCCCGCTCCGCAGGCGCAGAAGATGCAGTTGATGAAAAACTGGTCTGAAATGCTTCAGGAAATAGGTTTTATGAAAAAGGAGCAAGAAGATCATTTTATGCAGGGGTTTCATAGAGTCTTTTCACGCGGAGTTTTTTCTCGCGACGATGCAGCACTTCTTCTTGGCGTCGCCCGTCAGGCGATATGGGCTAAGAAAAACGCATCAACGGATTTTTGATATAATACAAGAAATGAAAAATTCAATATTTCTGTTGTTGCTTCTTGCTCTTTCCTGCCTTTTTGCGGCAGAGGAGAAGAAGTCTTCTTCTGACGCCGAAAAAAAGGCGCCGTCAAGGCCTGCAAAAATCACGGCGGAGAAGTCTTTTTACGACCGCAAGGAGGGGATTGCCACTTTTCTCGGCCGTGTATATGTAGATGACGAGCGTTATCAGATTCATGCTGATAAGGCTTTCGTTTCAATCGTCCCGACAAACGAGCTCAGAAGAATCGTTGCGATAGGGTCTGTCGCCATGACGAATGAGACGCGCCGCGCCTACGGGGATAAGGTCACGTACAACAGGCCCACGGGGACGGTAGTCTTGACGGGTTCCGCTTCTTCGCCTGCTATGATCGTTGACGAAGCGAAGGGAGAAGGGAAACATCAGGTTGTAAAAGGTTCGAAAATCCGTTTTTGGATAGGGGCGGAGCAAGTAGAAGTTCTTGAAGCCGATATCACCACTCCAACTTCCGGAATGGGCGACTTGAAAAGCGCGATGGGTAAAGGCCTTTAAAAAAAGAAAAATAATTTCATTAGTTAAATCAAATCAAGGGAAAAGAAAATGGCTCTCAATATCGTAAGAGAAATCGACGGACGCATTAAGGTCCGCAATGTTCTTATGTCAGTCTCCGACAAGACGGGGCTTGAAGCATTTGTGCCTGCTCTTATCGCGGCCTGTCCCGATGTGAAGATATATTCTACGGGCGGAACGTATACAAAAATCAAAGAGATTCTCGGCGACGCCGCCGATAAGAATCTTGTTGCCGTTTCCGATTATACCGGCCAGCCTGAAATGCAGGGCGGCCTTGTGAAGACTCTTGATTTTAAGATTTATCTCGGGCTTCTTTCTGAGACTTACAATGATGCCCATCAGGAAGATCTCAAGCGTCTTGATGCGCAGCCGATTGATATGGTTGTGGTCAATCTCTATCCGTTTAAGGAAACTGTAGCGAAAGAGGGCGTCACTCCTGAAATGGCGCGTACGAATATCGATATCGGCGGCCCTTGCATGGTGAGAGCTTCTGCTAAGAATTATCTTCGCGTCGCATCCGTCACAGATCCGCTTGATTATAGCGCGCTTGCGGAGGAGCTTTCTTCGCACGGCGGCACTCTTGGTCTCGACACCCGCCTGCGTCTTATGAAGAAGGCGTTTGCGCACACGGCCGAGTACGACACTGCAATCGCCTCGTTTTTCTCCACGCGCACATGGGAGGAGGTCGAGGCGACGTATAACCTGCATTGATGATGAATCTTTTTGAGTCTTTTCGTCGCCATCGCAAAGAGAGGCCTAACTCCCCTGCGCTTTTGATAGCGTCAGGGGATAGGGCGTTTCCTATTTCCTGGCGGCAGTTCACTGACGATATTGCAACCATTGCGTGGCTCATTAAAGCGCATTCGGTAAAAACCGTTGCGCTTCTTGGCG
This sequence comes from Kiritimatiellia bacterium, assembly GCA_018384485.1. Lineage (GTDB taxonomy): Bacteria > Verrucomicrobiota > Kiritimatiellia > RFP12 > UBA1067 > UBA1067. Next base: position 4,616 of record JAHBAE010000059.1, on the reverse strand, counting down.
AAAACTCTTACGAGTGGATGGTTGCACATGTCGCGTGTCTTTTTTCGGGGATTGTTGTAGTTCCCATCGATGTCAATATTCCCGCCAGCGAAGTGGCGGATCGTCTTAAAAAAGTAGAGGCCGATTTTCTCGTTTATTCCTCTCTCTACGAGGAAAAAGTGCGGGAAGTCGCTTCAATCTTGCCTAGACTTAAAGCAGGTCGGTTTGGTTCGAGAAAGACTGATTTTTACCTCAACGCCGGGCGCGTGGCGATAAAGGCGGGCTTTAAGACTATTTGGAGTGAGCCTTGCAAGATAGAGCCCGGTCAGACATCTATGATTGTCTTTACCAGTGGGACTACATCTGTTCCGCAGGGAGTTGAGCTTACAGTTGCCGGTATTGAGGCGTTTGTGGAATCGGCGACTCTTTCGCTTGGCATTAAAGCGGAAGACGTCTCTTTGATGGTGCTGCCGCTTTATCATATCTACGGAATATGCGTCGCTTACGCGCTTCTTGCCAATGGAGCCGTCCCAGGAGTATGCCCTGATTTCCGCCGCCTATACGATGCCGTTGAGCGTTTCTCCGCCGATTACCTTTTTCTTGTGCCAGCGCTTGTCGATGTGCTTGCTTCGAAAATAGAGCGGCGCGGGAAAAGCGCGAAAGAGGCTTTGGGCCGGCCGCTTAAGTGGATTCTTTCCGGCGGTGCGCCGCTGCCGCGCAGAACATACGAGAAAATGAAAAATCTCGGAGTGGAGGTTCTTAGTGTTTACGGGCTTACTGAATCAACGGCGCTTTTTTCAATAGATTCGTCAGACGGCTCTGCAGTGCCTGGAAGTGCTGGTCGCCGTACGCTTCTTTCTTCCTGCGAGACGGCGGTATCCAAGGAGGGCGAGCTTTTGCTGCGGGGACCTTCTGTGATGAAAGGGTACCACAAAAATCCCGAAAAAACGGCTGCTCGAGTTGATGCGGAAGGTTTTCTCCATACGGGCGATTACGGGTACATTGACGCTGCCGGAAACGTCTATGTCACGGGGAGGATGTCCCGCACGATAATTCTTTCGACAGGAAAGAAAATCTCTCCTGAGGAAATAGAAGAATCTTTAATGTCTCTTCCTGAAGTTATTGAAGTCTTTGTTTCAGGAGATGCGCAGACACGCGAAATCACGGCGGAAATATACACATTGCTTTCAGAGGATAAAGTGCGTAGGGCGATTGACGGGTTTAATGGCTCCCAGCCTGTTTATAAGAGAATCGATTCCGTTAAAATAAGGCGCGTTCCGTTTGAGAGAACATCTTCAGGTAAGGTGCGTGTTGGAAAGTGATTTCAATTAAAATAATAAAGAAGATAGTTTGTTAAAATCATGAAAATCGACTACAAGTGGAAGGCTCTTGCCCTTTTGTGGGTTGCATTTTTCCTGCAACAGGGAACGCGTCAGCTTTTTGGCCCATCCGCTCCCGCAATCTGCGGTTCGCTTGGCGTGGATAAGGTTTCACTTGGAGTCGTTGGAACGGTCTTCGCGATGACATACGGTCTTTGCGTTCCATTCGCGGGGATCGCTGCCGATTTGTTCAACAGGAAATGGATGGTTGTCGCTGGGGTAGCGATTTTCTGCCTGGGCATATTTCTTTCCGGCTTTGCTGCTTCAATAGCGCTCTTAATTGTCTCTTACGGAGTTCTCAACGGGTTCGGTCAGACGTTCTATTATCCTTCGGCGACATCTCTCATTTCGCAGCTGCATAAGGATTCGCGCGCAACGGCGATGTCCATTCTTCAGCTCGGCCTTTATATAGGTATCGTAGGTTGTGGAACACTGGCCGGTTTCGTTTCAGGGAAGGGCGGCGAAAGCTGGCGAATGCCATTTTGGGTGTTTGGCGGGGCAGGCGTCGTCTGGGCCCTTATTCTCGCATTCTTTCTTAAAAACACGAAAAGCGTTAGCGTAAGCAGCTCTGCAAAGCCTTCGACCGCGGAGGCTGTTAAGGCTGTTCTTTCAAGGCCCACCGCAATCGCAGTTATTCTTGGCCTTGCGATGATGATTTATGTCGACATAGGTTTTAAGAATTGGATGCCTACGCATCTTCAGAATTCGTTCGGCGGCGAGGTTGCCTTTCTCTCCCGCTGGGCTGGTTTTCATTCCGTCTTCTGGCATTATTTAGGAGCGGTTGTCGGCATAATGTTTGGCAGCCGCATCGGCGACGCGCTTGCCGCACGCAGGCCGCAAGTGCGTATTGAGTCTGGTATTGCCGGCCTTTTTCTTTCTGTTCCATTTATAATTTGGATGTCGTCTGCCGGCTCGTTCGCCACCTGTTGTGTGGCTATGTTCGGTTTCGGTGTCTTCCGAGGCGTTTATGATTCTAATTTTCTGGCAACTTTCTTTGATGTCGTAAATCCTCGCTATTATGCCTCGGGGGTTGGCCTTATGATGTGTATCGCTTTTCTTTTCGGTTCGCTTTCATCGACTCTTCTGCCTTTAATCTCAAAAGCTTTTGGCGAAAATATGTCTTTCAGCATGGCTTCGCTCGCGCCCTTTTATCTTTTGGGTGCTGCAGTTCTTTTGCTTGCGAGAATCAAGTTTCTTTTTCAGGATCTTCATCGCGTTGACGAAGCGAAATGAAGTGTGACAGCGTTCATTTTATAGGGGTTGGCGGGGTTGGCATGGCGGCCCTCGCATTCCTGCTCAAAAGGCGCGGTATGCGCGTGAGCGGTTGTGATTGTTCTCAAAGCGCAAGGCTTAAGTGGCTCTCCTCGTGCGGAATAGAAGTTTCAGTCGGGCACGATCCTTCCCATGCCGCAGCGGATTACGCAGTCGCCACGCCTGCCGTCTCGAAGGATGAAGAAGAGGTAAAGGCGTTTCTGGGGCGCATTCGCATGCGCGGCGAAGTTTTGGCGGAAGTCGTAAGCGAGGCTCAAGACTCAATAGCCGTTTGCGGAAGCCATGGGAAAACAACTACTTCCACATGGATTGCCATGCTTCTTATCGCTCTTGGTGAGAGTGTCGAGTGGGCGATAGGCGGCGAGACGGGCGCTTTCCCCGTTGCAGGCTTCGTAGAAAGCGCGGGAGGGAAAGGCGCTTCACCAGTTCTTGTTGTGGAGGCTGATGAATCTGACGGAACACTCGCTCTTTACAAAGCGAAAACGCTTGTTGTAACGAATTGCGAATATGACCACCCCGATCATTTTCCCACCCGTGAGGAATATTTTGCCTGTTACAAGAAGGCTATGAGCAATTCAGGTTCAGTGATTGAATCTGAAAAAGTAAGCCCTCGCTCCTGTATTTCAAAGGTAGTTTCTTCTCTGCCGTTTCATAACGCCAAGAATGCGGCGGTAGCTGCCGAGGTTGCGATCAGGCGAGGTCACGGCGAGGAGAAGGTGGCTCAGGCGCTTGAAAAAATAATTTTGCAACTGCCCGACAGGAGATTTGAGAAAGTCTCTTTCTCTGTATGGACAGATTACGCACACCACCCTACGGAAATAGCCTGCGCAATTTCAATGGCGCGCAAGGAGTGCCGCGGCAAGCTTCGCGTTCTCTTTCAGCCTCACCGTTACTCTCGCACGAAAGCGTTTTTGAAGGAATTCGCCTCGGAGCTTGAAAGGGCCGATGAGGTTGTTCTTTGCCCTACCTACGCCGCGTTTGAAAAGCCTCTTGAGGGGGGCGATGTGGCCGACATCTATGCGCTGATGCGCTCAAGTTCCGCAGCAAAGCCGTTGCTTGCGCCTACATGTATGGAAGCTTGGGAGCATGCCCGCAACTCTTATTCTCCCGGCGATGTTACGCTTCTTCTCGGTGCCGGAGATATCGTGAAGGTTATTCCCAAGGTCCGCGAAGATGCCGCTTGCGGTTTTGAAAATGCGCGCAAGATGCGCAAAATCATTCTTGGTGCCGGAACGAACACGTGGATTTCAGATTTGAAAACAGATGTCCTTTACGAGAAGGTTGAGGCTCCTGCGGGGCGTATGGGCGCGAGCGTTCTTGCTCAGCGGCCGCATCTGATGCCTTGGATGGCGGGAATTCCAGGAACAATCGGCGGCTGGGTGAAGATGAATGCCGGGGCGTTTGGTCATTCCGTGTCGGAGGCGTTGGAGGCCGTGAAGGTTGACGGAAAATGGATTGCCGCAGAGGAATGCGGTTTTGGTTACAGGACGAGCGCGATTAAGGGCGTTATTGAAGATGTCCGTTGGAAGGACGATAAAGACGTTTCTTCACAAGAGATGTTGACTTTAGATGATTATCTTGCTCGACGCAAAAAATTCCCGCCGGGAACGTATGGCAGTTTCTTTAAAAATCCGCCTGGTGATTTCGCAGGCCGTCTTCTTGAGGCTGCCGGAGCGAAGGGGATGCGTGTCGGAGGCGCATATGTATGGGAAGAGCACGCCAATGTGATTGTACGCGGCGAAGGGGCTGTCGCTTCCGATGTTTTAGCGCTTGCAAGGCTTATGTACTTGAAGGTTCTGACGAAATTCGGCGTTTCTCTTGAAAGTGAAGTTCAAGAAATTGCACGCGGCCTCTGATGCAGTACTCGGTCGGTCAACACCGCTATCGCGGTCTTGACCGACCTCGGCATCTGAGCATCTGAGCAAAAGTGCATCTGAGCTTTCGAGTCGTCGAGTCCGAAGCCGCAGTCGGCTTTCAGATGTTTAC
>JAHBAE010000034.1 GCA_018384485.1 Kiritimatiellia bacterium | reverse complement strand
TTGTTGATGAAGTCCATGTAACCGAGATACTCGTCCACGATCTTCTCGCGTTCTGCTTCGGATGCTTTCGCATCCTTGTACCGCCGCAAAAGGACAAGAAGGCCAGCCAGCCGCACCTCGTGATAAGGCGAGGTGATCAGCGCATCGACGTCGGCATCCGAACATTCCGTCCAATGCGCCTTGACAATTGCTCGCGTCTGCGGAACCTTCACACCGAGAAATTTATCTCCCTCGCCGTACTGCCCCTTGCCAGTCTTAAAGAAGCGCATCAAGACCTTGCGCTGCGCAAGGCTTCCGACTTTCCTCAACTCTCGCAGTATGACATTCACGGCACACCTCAAAAGCACCTGTTCGCGGTCTCGCTGCCGTTGTTCAAGTTCGCCCTGTAGTCGGACGGCGTCTTCGACATCGTGACCCGGACATTGGCGTACTGAAGCTTCCCGTGCGCATCGCCCATCACGAACACGAAGAACGCCTGCTGTCCAAACGCATAGAGAAAGCTCGGGGCTTTCGCCCTGAACTTCCGGTAGGCATCGCGGAGTGATGTGGCGGCGTACATAGTGCTTAAATTAGAGGCTTCGGATCAAGTCGCCCGTTCCGTGACGGCAATTGGCGCAAACTATCGCGAGGCGAACCGTGCTAAATCGCGCGAAGACTTTCTTCATAAGATCACCATTGTCGCGAAAGAAGCGTCCGAAAGCGAATACTGGCTGCTGCTTCTGCACTTCGGCCTGTCCAGCCAGTGGGCGAGTGTTACCGTGTTGCGAGTTTGACAGTGTGCGAGTTCGGTTTTCTAGATTGAAAACCGTGGCGGAGGGGGGGGGATTCGAACCCCCGGTGGACTTGCGCCCACACAACCTTTCCAAGGTTGCACCATCGACCACTCGGACACCCCTCCTACATATCTCATTCGTTTAGCAAAGACTGGTGCCAGAGGAGGGACTCGAACCCTCACGTACTCACGTACGGCAGATTTTGAGTCTGCTGCGGCTGCCATTACGCCACTCTGGCCGCATTCTTCCTCTGGAGCGGGCGAAGGGAATCGAACCCTCGTAGCCAGCTTGGAAGGCTGGAGCTCTGCCATTGAGCTACGCCCGCTTACCAAACGAATGCTTCGTAGTATACCAAAATTATGGTATACTTTGCAACAGTGAACATAAAAAGATCTATACTTCCTTCCGGGCGCATCGGTATTGCCGTCAGCGGCGGAGCCGATTCTGTCGCTCTTGCGTTTCTGCTTACAAAAGGCGGAACTAAGAAAAACGCCGCCAAAAGATTTGTAATCCTTCATGTCGATCATGGTCTTAGGCGCGAAAGCGCCGAGGAATACACCTTCGTAAAAGCCCTCGCAAAGCGCTTGAAAATCCCTTTCCGCGGCACACACGCAAAAGTCGAACGCAAAAAAGGCGAATCGCTTGAAATGGCGGCACGCCGCGTGCGTCTTGCATTCTTTGCAAAATGCATGAAGACTCTTAAGCTTGATGCCGTGGCCACCGGGCATCACATGGATGATGTTGCAGAAACCTTCCTCATGAAAATCAAGCGGATGTCTCTTTCAGGAATCAAAGAAACAAGCGAAGTTAACGGCATAAAATTCGTCCGCCCCCTTCTCGGCTGCCGAGACAGCGAGCTTAAAGAGTACTTGCTGAAGTATAACGAAGAATGGCGCGAAGACGCCTCTAACGCCGATGTATCAATTGAACGCAACAAGGTGCGCCATGAAGTCATTCCCTTCCTTGAGCGCACCCTCGACCGCAACCTTGTCCGTCATCTCGCTACAATCTGCGAGCGACTTGCCGCGGAAAAATAAGCTTTTTCGCTTAACTTAAACTCACGCGTCAATCTTCTTGATTACGCTTGTGCAGGCTTTTAAAACGCCTGCCACATCGGCGAGGTTAGAAGGAATGATCATCGTGTTGTTTGTCTTGGCGAGATTACCAAACTGAGTAAGGTACTGCTGAGCAAGCTGCATGTTGACAGACTCAAGCCCGCCCTTGCCCTCAATGGCGGCGGCGACCTTCTCAATTCCTGCAGCCTGAGCCTCGGCGACGAGAAGAATCTCTTTCGCCTTACCTTCGGCCTCGTTTATGCGGCGCGCCCTCTCGCCCTCGGAAAGCGCAACGGCTTCAGCCCTTTCGCCCTCGGCCCTGTTGATCTTCGCCTGGCGCTCACCTTCCGATTCGGCAATCATCGCACGCTTTTCACGCTCGGCGCGCATCTGCTTTTCCATCGCATCGCGAATGGATTGCGGAGGCGTAATGTTCTTAATCTCATAGCGAGTGACTTTAATGCCCCATGGATCGGAAGCTTTGTCGATGGCGGAAACGATAGCCTGATTGATGGCCGTGCGCTCTTCAAAGGAGCGATCAAGATCGAGCTTGCCCATCTCGGAGCGCATCGTCGTCTGAGCAAGCTGCGTTGTGGCAAAAAGATAATTGCCGATGCCGTAACTCGCCTTGGCGGGATCCATCACCTGCATATAAAGAACTCCATCGACTGAAACTGCGATATTATCCTTCGTAATGCATTCTTGCGGAGGAACATCGATCGCCTGCTCTTTGAGGTTGTGACGATAGGAAATGCGGTCAAGAAAAGGAATAAGAATATGAAAGCCCGCATCAAGCGTACAGCGATACCTTCCGAGACGTTCAACGATAAATGCCGTCTTCTGAGGAACGATAACTGCCGTCTTTATTATAGCGACAAGAACAATAATCGCTATGATAGCAAAAAATATGATACCTTCCATTTCAGTCCTCCTTGATTTTAAGTTTATTCATGCCGCACATCGGCAAGAAGATGCGTTTATTATACCATATTTATAAAGTGTCGCCCGATGCATACTTAATGTACTCGGTCGGTCAACACCGCTAGCGCGGTTTTGACCGACCTCGGCATCTGAGCATCTGAGCAAAAGTGCATCTGAGCTTTTCGAGGCATGACAGTCGGG
>JAHBAE010000095.1 GCA_018384485.1 Kiritimatiellia bacterium | reverse complement strand
TTTTGGCACAGATTAAATGCAACAAGGCAAATTAAATGCACATCAGTACACTACGTTGCATTTAACCTGCCCGCAGTTGCATTTACTTTGTCCGGCGACCGATTTATCCTAAAACGGCAGTTGCGGCAGTTGATTTTAACGCAGAGAGGCAGAGATGTATTGCGTCACTGCGTAAAAAAAAAAACCGCTCTACTGCCGAATGTAGGTTTAAAGATTGGCAAACGGATTGCATGAAAAGCCGCCTGCACGCCCGAAACTCGTTTGCCTCTGACGCGGCTTCCTCTCAGATGGCGATGAAGGATGCGCCCCTCCTCCTATTACAGGATTCGTCTTCGCGGAAAGCGAAATTCTCGCTCTCTCAACATCAACTCCAATTACCGTCACCTTAATCTTATCGCCTGTCTTAACGACCTGCGAAGGATCGCTGACATAAGAATCAGAAAGTTCCGAAAGATGAATAAGCCCGTCTTGATGAACTCCGATATCAACAAACGCGCCGAATGCCGTAACATTTGTAACAACACCCTCAAGTTTCATCCCTTCGCGAACATCTTCAATCTTCATCACATCCTCGCGAAACGCCGGCGCCTCAAACACATCACGCGGATCGCGCCCAGGCTTTGCAAGTTCTGAGACGATATCGCGCAACGTAGGCTCGCCTACTGACGGCGTTATGTATTTTCTTACATCAATCTTCCCCGCCGCCGAAGCGTTGCCCACAAGAGACGAAAGCTCAAGCCCTGCATCTGAAGCCATCTTTTCGACAATAGAATAACTCTCAGGATGAACCGCCGAAGAATCAAGCGGGTTTTCTGCGCCGCGTATGCGCAAAAAGCCGGCACACTGCTCATACGCCTTCTCGCCCAAGCCCTTTACTTTTAAAAGATCCTTGCGCGAAGCGAACTTGCCATTTTTCTCGCGCCATTCAACAATCGCCTTGGCTAACGCGGGCGAAAGGCCGGAAACACGCTCAAGAAGCGGCGCCGAAGCCGTATTAAGCTCCACGCCCACGCCATTTACGCAGCTTATTACAACTTCATCAAGTTTTGCCGCGAGAAGCGACTGACTCACATCGTGCTGATATTGCCCAACTCCAATGGATTTAGGATCAATCTTCACGAGTTCTGCAAGAGGATCCTGAAGGCGCCGCCCGATAGATATCGCGCCTCGCACAGTAAGATCGAGATCCGGAAATTCACGGCGCGCTATTTCGGAGGCAGAATATATCGACGCACCCTGCTCAGAAACAGAAACGACCATCGGTATGGCAATCTCAGGATGCTGCGCATGAAGTTTTTTAAGAGTATCGCGGACAAAACTTTCAGTCTCGCGCCCTGCAGTGCCGTTACCGATTGCCACAGCATCAATATGATACTTCGCGACAATCATAGCTACAGCCTTTGCCGCTTCAACCGGATTCTGCATAGGGAAAATTACCGTTTTGCCGAGGTATTTACCTGTCGAATCAAGAACCGCCACCTTACACCCGGTGCGAACGCCTGGGTCGATGGCAAGCACCGCCTTCTCCCCTAAAGGAGAAGCCAAAAGAAGATGCCTGAGATTTTCCGCAAAAATCTCTACTGCCGCTCGGTCAGCCTCGGCCTTTTTATCAATCGTGACATCTATTTCGCAGCTGGGCGAAAGAAGGCGCTTGAAAGCATCGCGAGCGGCTAATTCTACTTGCGAGCGCGCCTCTCCCGGGCGCGAACATGACGGCACTAACTTTTCCAGCATCTCCATCATTCGCTCAACCGCGTTCTCTGCATCGATTTCAACGCGCACCCAGAGCACTTTCTCAGCCTGACCGCGACGGATTGCAAGATAGCGGTGCGAAGGAATGGCGGCTATAGGCTCGGAAAAATCATAATACTGCTCAAACTTCGTCGGCTCCTTCGGCTTTGGCGAAGCGACCTCACTGCGCACTATGCCGTTTTTCGCATACAATAAACGCACAGCCCCGCGGATATCTGCAATATCTGCAATGCGCTCAGCAATGATATCGCGCGCAAACTGAAAATCCTCTGCCGTAGGTGTGGCACCTTCATGAAGAAGCTCTCCCCCTTCCCAAATCGCATCGGCGAGCGGCTCATACCCTTTTTCCTTCGCCACTTGCGCACGCGTGCGGCGCTTCGGCTTATACGGCTGATACAAATCTTCAAGACGAGACTTCACAAAGCACTCTTCGATTTGAGCTTTCAACTCATCGGTGAGTTTGCCTTGCTCGTCAATCGACTTCAAGATTGCGGCTTTGCGGTCTTGAAGCTCCCCGTAATAAACTAACCTCTCCTGGATTTTGGTGATTTTCACCTCATCAAGATTACCATGAGCCTCTTTGCGGTAGCGCGCAATAAAGGGAACGGTGCAACCATCGTCAAAGAGTTTTTTTACTGCAAGAACCTGTGCGGAAGAAACCGCAGCATCCGCCGCGGTGCGATCGATTATTGTCATTTTTAAACGGTGAAATTATTCAATTGTTGAAAGAAACGCCGTCGCATCGGCGACAGTGCGCTCGGTAAGCGCAAAAAGACACCAGCTCTGCATTTGAGCTGGCGAAGTCTCCCTGCAAGCAGGAGGCCCAAAAAGAGGAATAAGAGAAAATACATTCGCCTCGTAACGCTGGGCGTAGTCACGATTGAAAAGAAGCCTGCCAGTGGCATTATCGCGTATTCTGAGTTTTGCCGTCCACTCCTGCGCCGAATAGTCGCAGAAAAAGATAGTTCCAAGTGCCCACGCGATAGAGCGGTTTAAATCAGACGAAGAAGAAAACGGCCCTTCGAACCTAACCTCTACTGACACAGCCGGAACTGAAGCTCCAATGAGAAAGCCAGACTGCTCAAAAAGCTCGCGCGCACGCGTGAGGAAGATATCAGTCGACCTGCGCGTAGGAACGTAAGTGACGGTTGATACCGTCTCATAGCGTCCAGGCAACCAATGGCGGCGACAATGGCGAGAAGGCACATAAACCGTAGAATAACCGGTAATCGCCTCATAATCCACAAAGACGCTTTCAAAGCCCGTTACGGCAAGCGTAAGATTTGTTGCAGAGTTTTTTGCACGTGTACATTCGACGCTTGGATATTCAGTCTCGTTGAATGTCCAGCATCCCGAAAGAAGAATGGCGCCTATCGCAAAAAAAATGTAAAAGTTTTTTTTCATATCAAAGAGCTTTCAAAAGGTTTTCTTCTGCTTTTTGTGTGTTCCCAACACTCTTCTTTTCTTCCGCGGGTTTCACCGCGGGAGAATTATCTTTTAAGACTTCTTTTGACGCCTCAATTTCTTTTTCGGCTTTTTTAAGCTTATCAGCGCGCACTTCAGCCGCAATCTTGCGAAGCTCCTCCTGGCTCTTCTCATCGAGCATCTTTTCTTCCAGTTCTTCGCGCTCCTCCTTCTCTAATTCCTCCTTGTGCATCTTGAGCCACACTTCGCGCTCTTCTTTCGAAAGCTCCTCAAGCTTCTTCACGCGCTCAACCTTGGCCTGCTCAATGGCAAGCTTAGTCTTGCGTTCTTCATCCTGCTTCTTCCATTCGTCTTTAATACGGCGCATAAGTTCCTTCTTGCTGACGGGGTCGGCAAGATCTGATGCAGACCAGCCGCCATCCTCCCAAGGATTGGGATCGGACAACGACCTTTTCCTACGCATAGCCTCAATCTTTGCAGACTCTGCATCATCAAGCACGTACGGAGTCATGAAAATGAGCAACTCTTTTCTATTTTCCGACTGAGAGACCTCTCCAAACAACCATTTACCTACCCACGGAATATCCTTCAAAATTGGGATGCCAGATTCAGCTTCAGATTTGGAATTTTCAACTAACCCTCCAAGAATAACTGTTTGCGCATTATCCAAAAGAATGTCCGATGTCATTTTTCTCGTAACAGAAACATCTACCTTTGTCGAATCATATGATTGTCCTTTAGGCATCAACATGTCTTGTTTGCCACCAATTTGAGAATACTCTTCCTCAATATTAAGCATGACGGTCCCATTAGGATTGATTTTCGGCTTAACTTTCAAAGTGATACCCAAATCTTTTGCAGTATAATTAGGCGAAGGCATTCCTGAGCCATTATATCCTGAAACTGCAGACCACCCTGTCAAAAGCTGGCGCGAGGAAGTGGCTTCTATCGTAGCCTCCTTATTATCTACAGTCATTATGATGGGTGACGCTAAATACTTAGTCCTGTCATCAGTTTTTGATGCAGTTATAACAGCAGCGAGGTTAAGCTTATCTGATTTCAACAAATATTGCACTCCTTTTCCTATAGGAGTAACCATATTTGTCAGTGAATTTGCAAGACCACTTGTAGCAAAATTTCTCATCAATTCTTGTCCTGCGCCACCGCCGATCATCTGCCCATGGTTCATAAAGACATTCTTAGCGACATCGCCACCCATCACCCAATCTATGCCAGTATTAAGATTATCACCGAGGGAGACCTCGATAATCACAGTTTCAATAAGCACCTGACTCAGCTTGATGTCCATCGACTCAATGATAGACTCAACCGTAGGAACGAGCTCCTTTTGAGTCATAACAACAAGGCCATTGATGCGCTTGTCGGCGAGGATAGTTGTATTCTCCTTTGAAAGTTCGCCCGCCTGCGGATCGCCAGTTCGCTTGTTAGCGCTTTGACGCGGCGTTGTTGACCTGCCGGTCGTCATATTAGCTCCGCCTGAAGTAGCTGTTTTTGCTGCAGCATTCTGCCCCGACTTAGAATTAGATTTTGCGGACGGAGCGTTTCCGATAAGATCGTTTATCATATCAGAAACATCTTCAGCATCGGCGTATTTAAGACGGTAGACTTTTACAACCGTAGGAGGCGTCGTCTCAACATCAAGCTGTTCAATAACCTTATCGAAGAAAGCCATATTCGCTTTTGAAGTTACGATAATAAGTTTATTTGAGCGCTCATCGGAAAGAATAAGCACCTTGCCTCGAATCATGCCGCGATCGGCATCAGAAACTGTCGTCACCAGCGATGCCTGATTTGCCGGCTGAGCAGGCTGAGTGGGTTGAGCGGGGCGAGGACCGAAGCGAGATTGCAAAATTGAACGGGGGAAATTCATCTGAGGCTGTACGGCCGTATTGTTTTTCTTACCGTCTTTCTCTTGCTCTTCCTTGCTCTTTTGAACAATCGCCTCAAGAGCCGTTTTAATGTCAGCGGCAACTGCATTGCGAATTTGACGGACAAAGACTTCTTCCGTAACTGGAGTTTCCACATCAATCATGCGGATGATTTCGCGCATCCTGTTAATGTTCGCCTCAGTATCTGTAATGAGAATGGAGTTGATGCGCTCGTACACGAGAAGGAGCCCGCTCGAAGACTTAAACCCTTCAAGAGCCTTCTGCCCTTCTTCAACTGAAATATTTTTAAAAGGAACCATCAACGAAACGACGCGTGTAGATTCTCTCAGTTCAGAGTCAGGGTCTTTCAAAAGCGGAATCCCGTCCTTGCGCACATCCTTGCGAGGCAGCGCCCTGCAGAACTTTTCACCATAAGGCTCGAGGTGAATCCCGTTCATTTCGAGAATCGTCTCGATTGCGAGAATCTTCTCTTCGTCAGTAAGCTCCTGCCCTTGAAGAGGCTGGAGAGTTATCGTTGCAGACGGAGTTTGTGGGTCTTTAAGAACTGTAACTCCCTTAAGCTCACCGTAAACCTTAAAGACCATTTCGACAGGAGCCTGACTAAATTCTATTGACCTTCCACCGGGCTGAACAACCTTGGAAGAGCTGGAAGTTTGTGCCGCCGCCGCATTCGCCTGATTGGCAGGTTGCGCTTCATTTTGCCTTGCGCCATTATTCTGCCTCTCGCGAGCACGCCTGAGTCTATCACTGAGAGAAGGAAAGCGTCTTTGCTGCTGCGCCGACTCTTGAGGAGCGGCCGACTCAGCAATAGAAACAATTCCTGAAAGCGCTACAACGAGCGCCGCAAAAAATTTCAAGACAAAACTGCTTTTTACCGTTTCTTTTCCGTTCATAACATCACTCCCTCATATACGCGCACGTTATCGACATTGAACCGCGCAGATAGCCTTTTTTCTGGCTTGGGCGCAAATTCATTTCACGAACATCAAACATGCCTTCCGATGTATTCTCAAGCGCATGGAGAAACTTGACAATGGCCTCAAGAGAGCCTTCCATGCTGTGCACCTCAATCGGCAGCTCAAGAACGTCTCCTGCTTCTATTTCTGCGCCAGAATCAATTTTTGTGATAAGCACAAGATTTGTGCGTGCAAAATCCTCAACCTTGCGAAGCCAAAACGTATCGGTCGCCTTGCCTGCCTCAAACGTCGGCATCGCCGCCTTTTCCGAATCATAAAGATCATTCCACTTGCGCTTCTCGGAAATAAGCTTTTCCTCACGCTCAAACCTTTCGCATTCCTTTTTATAGCGCTCCGACGCCCTCTTCCACGCCCGCTCGGAATTGATGAACCAAAGCGCGACCGCAGCCGCGTAGAGCAACAGCACGACGAGAGCGGCGATAACAGCCTTTTCTCTGAGCTTCGCTTCGTTCATCTCTTATCTCCTCCGAGGCCTGCCATATCACTCCGCTTCCTTAAAAAGACATTTTAAATCGAATTTCTGGCGGCCGTCCTTGTGCTTGTTAAGCGGCCCTAAACGAACCGACCCAAAAACAAGCGTTCCCTCTTCCTCCTCGCCAGATGCCATCTCGGCAAGGACGTCTTTAAGCTGATATGCCGAACTGGAATCTGCGGAATCACCGGCAATATCCAGCCCTTCATCGCGATTGAAACTCCATGAAGAAAGAATTATCCCCTCCGGCAACCGGTCAGAAACAGCTTTCATTATTTCAAGCGCACCAAGCGAATGATCTGAATATTTGCGCACCAATTTCACCTTCGCCCGCTTGTCTGATACGGCGCGAAAAGCCTTTGAATGGCGACGGCAAAGTTCTTTTTGATAATCAGTCAAATAATCAAAAACGAAGGGCACGCCGATAAGAACGGCAAGAGCTACGGCCCAGATGGAACAAGCTATTGCAACAAAGCGAGTAAGCTTCGCCTTAAAGCGCGTCTCCTTGAGGACATCACTCCAGCTTTCAGGCAGAGCATTGAGAGAGCCCGTCTCTTCACTGCGTTCGGCGATGGAATCAAGAGCATCGGAAAGATCAACCTCGATGGTTCTAACGGGAACACCGAACGAAGTTAAGGACTCATTGAGAGAATCTTCCGAAACTACCTCATCACCAACCCTCTTAACTACAACTATCTCTTCCAGCTCGGCACTACCGCAAAAATCTTCAGCTTCAAGAAGAGACAACGTAATATCGCGGCGAATATCGGAACCTAAAGCGGCAGAACGTATTGCGCAAGGCATATCGCCGTTAAGAATAACAAGCGAAAGACATTCAGGCGAGCGGAAGATAACGATCTTGCGGCCCGAAGTGCCGATTTTCCCCCATACCGTGCGCAATTCACCGAATACGAGAGCATCTACACTGACAACATTTAATTTCTCTTCATCAAGCTTAGAGGCTACATCTTCCGCAGCACTCTCGGGAAGCGCGGCGGCAATGACAACTTGATGGCGTTCATCTTCACAGACTTTCTCAATCCCAACTGTAAGAGGCTCGTCTGGAAACGGCGTCATTTCGGAAAGGATGCCCTCCGCCAACTCAGATGCAACGGCATCGACAGGAAAGCGAAGAACTTTCACGATGAAGCGCGAAAGCGGGAGCGCAAGAACCACTTCACGGCCTTTTACGCCGGAATTTCTCTTAATTAACTGCCCACCTTCAAAGGCGACTATCTCCGTACCCTTAGCCATCTTGTCTATTATACCAAATTTGCCGCCTTCACCACCAAAACAAGCATCAGAAAAAGCAGATTAACCGCCATTTAAAAGATAACGCTTCTTAGTCTTATGAAACATGAAACCTGATACGGGAACCGTCAACATATAAAGCGCGCCAAGAATACCGAGCGTAAGCCAGAAATTCGAAACCATAAACGCCACAAGAAGAAGCAAGAGCGCGAGAACAAACGGTAAAGAACCTTTCTTCACTTGAAGATGTTTAAGAGAAATTGTCGGTATGCGTGAAGCCATCAGCGAACCGACAAAAAGAAGCATAAAAATGCCCATCCAGGGATTCTGCAAAAACAATGCAAGCTGAGGATAAAGCCCTTTAGCATCGAGAGCGATTGAAATTATCGCGGGCGTAAGCACCATCCAGCAGCCACCGGGGGCAGGAACGCCTGTGAAGTAATTGCGCCAATAAGGAGCCGTCTCCTGCTCAAGCATCGTGTTGAAGCGGGCGAGCCTAAAGCAATCGCACAATGCGTAGAAGAGCGAGCAGGCAAGAACGATACGCACTAAAAGCGGCGCCACTCTCGCACCGTCAAGATAAACGTGTTGAGGCCCGCCTGTCATCCAGAAATACATGAACATTGCGGGAGCCACTCCGAAATTGACGAAATCAGCCAGGGAATCAAGCTCCGCTCCAAGCTTTGAACTTGCATTGAGAAGCCGCGCAATGCGCCCGTCTATACCATCGCATACGCACGCAACGAGAAGCGCGACAAGCGCATGCTGAAAGCGCCCTTCACTTGAAAGCGAAATCGATGTAATCCCCGCACACGCCGCTATTGAAGTGACGAGGTTGGGGATCATTGTTTTAAGCGGGATGCGCTCTTGGCGCGAAGTTTTACCCTTCCTGCGCCTGCCTCTGAACCTGAATTTACCCATAGCAGAATTTTCAAGCAACTTCTCAGCTTACGCTGATGCGAATACCGCCTGAATTGGCGGCAGGCTGCTGCGGCTGAGCTTTAGCACTCTTTTTAAGCGGCCCGATAAGGCAAAAATGGATGCGCCCGTCCGTCTTGGGGGCCTGCTCCACAGTGCATTCGCCTTTAATCATGTCGAGCACTTCCGAAATCTTATCTTCTCCAATATCGCGATGGGCGTTTTCACGCCCGCGGAATTGAAGAGAAAGTCGCACCTTATTTCCGTCGGCAAGGAACGAACGGATTTGGCGAATTTTATGCTCAATATCGCCAATATCCGTTCCTGGGTGGAATTTTATCTCTTTCACTTGCGTCGCCTTCTGCGCCTTGCGCTGCTGCTTCTCACGGATCGACTGCTCATATTTGAACTTGCCGTAATCCATTATTTTACAGACAGGGGGATTTGCGTTTGGCGTAATCTCAACGAGATCAAGCCCCTTGCTGTCTGCAATACGCTGCGCTTCGCGCGTCGCCATAACGCCGAGCATGTTTCCTTGCGAATCAAGAACACGCACCTGAGGTACGCGAATCTTGAAATTAACTCGAGTGAAGTTTGCGATAACCCACCTCTTTTATTTTATTGTTTACTTTACTAATGCGGAATAATTTATGTATTTTACCAAAAATACGTTGCACCGCGCAACTTCCCGCATCTGAAAAATCAAAGTTCCTTAACCTTAAGGTTGCAGAACGAAACGACGGAATCGTGATGATCCTGCAAAAGCAGACGCCCCTGAGGAATTTCGCCCCATTCCTGCGCCTTGCCATCAGCGGAAACGCCCCATGTAGCGTATTTTGATTTTTTCACCCCCTCTTTGAACTCGGCGCTGCCGCGCTCGTACTCGAGCACCTTAACTCCATTGAGCCAATGCTCTACATGCGCGCCATTTGCGACAATCATACCTGAATTCCATTCACCCACGCCCTTGAGAAGTTTATCCGCGGCGGGAGCCGGCATTATATCATAGAGAGCCGCCGCTTTGCGGTTGCCATTGACGCCCTTGTCGGAATCAGGGTGGCCATTCTCAAGAATTTGATATTCCTCGCACGTCCCCTTATTCTGATTTTCGTCGTAGAAATACTTAATGCCGGAATTAGCGCTATCGGTGAGACGGAAATCGAATTTGCAGATGAAGTTCCGATATTTCTTTACAGTAACGATATCGCCGCCGCCGCCGAGCTTCTGATCTTCCGGAGGAAGCGGGAACCACTTGCCGTTGGCAATACCGCTCATGGGACGCATGGTAAGGGTGCCGTCCTTAATGAACCAACCCTTCTCAGGCGGGCCCTTAAGCCCATTCTTGACCGAAAGCCAGCCGTCAAACGACTTACCGTCCCACAAAAGCGCCCATCCCTCGGCCTTCTCCGCATCAGAAAGCGTGTTGGCTCCCTGAGGGGCGTCCTTCATCTTGGCAGTCACTTTAATAGTATCCATTACGCCGCGATAGTAGCCTACCGATTCCGCGAGCTGCACGAGATTATCGCCGTGATCCTTCTCATATTCAATATGGCAGACGCCGTCATAACCGATATCTGCAAGAGCCTTCATCACGCCGGGAATATCAAGTTCGCCGCGGGGACCTTCCTTTGCAAAATTATGCACAGGATCAACCTTGATGTTCTTCAAGTGGATATCATAGATTCTCGAAGCGTTTTCACGGATGAAGCGAACGGGGTCGCCGCCGCCGAAACGGGCCTGATGCCCGATATCAAAGCAAAAACCGATGCGTGCGTCGCGGTCTTTAATACGATTGATAATCGATTCTGCAGTCGGAAAGAGATACGGTGTTTCAGGGCCATGATTGTGAATAGCGGCTTTGATATCGTATTTCTTGACGAGCTTTTCAAGAACATCAAGCATCGCATCCGACTCTACTTGCCGTTCCTTGCCGTCGATGACGCGCTTTTCATAAGGAACGACGGAAATCATCGTCATCCCGTAACGCTTGGCAAAGGAAAACGCCGCTTCAATCGTCGCCTCATCCTCGTAATAGACGGGGCCGAGAGTGTCCACGATAATTCCGCGCGAAGCGAGGCGCTTTTTATACGCCGCGATCTCCTCATCAGATGCATCGCGCGCTATCGTGCCCTCAATGAGCGAAAGATAGCCGCAATCAAGAGCTTCGACGATATCGAGAACACGCTCAAAAGACGTATTCCACATAGTATAACGCGCAATGCCAAGCTTATAAGGAAGCTTGCTGGCGCGGCAACTTACGCTCTTGTCTTTACCGATGAGAAGTTTCTTCACATAAGGCTCTGGGGCTTTACATTTCTTCTCGGTACAACAAGTCGCCGCAAAGTTTAGGTACACGCCCAAACCTACAAGAGCCAACACGACTAAAGTTGCCAAAACGAACAGCAATTTTTTCATTTTCTTCTATCCTTTCTAAAAAAACCGATTGTCAAGCCGCTTTAGACGAGGGGCTTAATCAACTTGTCATAGTCGTAGCCTGCAGGCGCAAGAGACTTTCTAAGATCGTACTTGCCACGAGCGAAAGGTTTGAGAAGTTCGTCTGCCGCGCTGTTGCCTGTAACCTCCTTAGCAGCATCCCAGGAAAGCGAGGCGCCTTCCTTCTTGCCGCGCCCCATCTCCATGCACATACGGCCGAGAGAGCAGAACGCCGTTGACTTGTGGGCGCCTTCCGCGTCACAGACGGTATACTGCGGATCTTCACGGGCTACAGCCTCAAGGAAGTTCTCGAAGTGATCGCTTACAGTGAGGAACTTCTCGTTTCCGTTGGCAAGAACATCGCACTTGATTTCAGACGACGTCATATCGGCAAGGAGCGACTCCTTCGAAGCCGCGATCGGGCCGAGCTGGCCTGGCTCAACCTTCGGCTCAGGATCGCTCGCAGTTACCTTCATAGCTCCGCGCGTGCACCAGAGCCAATCGCCGTTTTCTCCGATGAATTTAATGCCCATCTGGAACTTATCATTTACATGGACGTCTGTGCCGTCGCAATTATAGTGGAGGTCATACTTGGTATGGACGTTCCAAAGCTTGTTGCCCGACATATCCATCCACTCGCAAGTGCCGCTGACTGCGGAAGGATCGCACCCAAGGCCCCACGCCGTGATATCAAGGTGGTGGGCGCCCCAGTTGGTAATCATGCCCCAGCCGTACGGAGCAAGCTGAATCCAGCCAGGACGCGCCCAGATGCGGTCAAGCCTGCGGTCGTGGCAGCGAGTCCAGTTATAAGGCACGGTGGGATCCGTCGGCCCGAGCCACGCATCGTAATTGAATGTTGAAGGAACTTTCTCAGGAGTGCGGTCGCCACCGGCGCGATCGCAGCCGAGACCGACTTCCACACGCGCCACCTTGCCGATGCGACCGTTGCGGACAAGCTGAACTACCTTGCGGAACTGCGGACGCGAACGCTGCCACGCGCCCACCTGGACGACGAGACGCTTCTGAGTTGCGAGATTTGCAATTACGCGCCCTTCCTGAATCGTCTGCGCAAAAGGCTTCTGAAGAAAAATATGCTTGCCTGCGATGAGACAGTCGGTGGCGACGATCGCGTGCTGATGGTCTGGGATGCAGAGAAGAACTACATCAATGGACTTATCGGCGAGCATCTCATGGTAATCGGTATACATCTTTACCGGCTGGCAAATGCCCTTCGCGGCATAAGCGCCCTCAATAACGCTCTTACCGTAGCCGGCGCGAACGGCATCGCAATCGCAGACGGAAGTGATGACACAGCGGTCGGTGAACTGCAAGACGCCGGGAACATCCATAGAGTTAGCGATGCGCCCGTAACCGATTACGCCGACGTTAAGCTTGCGATTTGCCAGAAAGCTAGTAGCGCAGCCGTTAAAGAGAAACGGAGCCGATGAACCGGCAACTATCCCCGAAATAAAGCTTCTTCTGTCCATAAGTTCTATCTCCTGTTGTATAACCGTTAAAATACGGGAGAGCACTCGTCCTCCGTATCGCTTGTCTTGATTTTTTGTCGTATGTTATCAAAAACGCCCCTCTCAGTCAACCAGCCGTTAGAGATTGGGTGCACCGAGAAATTTATGCAAGCGCCATTGATTTTCCGCTTGCTTTTTATATACGCATATACTATAATATATGCTATGCAAAACAAAAACTCTAAAA
>JAHBAE010000094.1 GCA_018384485.1 Kiritimatiellia bacterium | reverse complement strand
TTTTGGCACAGATTAAATGCAACAAGGCAAATTAAATGCACATCAGTACACTACGTTGCATTTAACCTGCCCGCAGTTGCATTTACTTTGTCCGGCGACCGCGCAAGTGTCATTGTGCCGACCGCCTTTAGGCTTGATGGCCGCACAAGAGGAATTTCAACGAACATCTCTTCTCCTTCTGCAGGCAGATTTGAAAAATCGAATATGCCTTGCGCTATCGCCTCTGGCGCATCTTTTTCGCCGACCATCGCCGAAAGAGCATCAATCGGAGATGACGCAATATCGGCATATCCGACCATCGCCTTCTCCATGAAATCGGCTCCCATGCGCAATGCGTATTTTGCCGTCAGGCGGGCGAATCTCTTCAATCGCTGCACCGTAACGGGCTCAGTAATTGAAACGGCAAACGCCGTGTGGTCCTCGACATCCTCGCGGAAAATCACTCTCTTCGCCCATTCCTCTTTTGAAAAGTCAGCCTTGCCTTTAAGAAACACAGCCTCGCGCGCAGCGGCTTTGCGGGCAACGCCTGCGCGCGGCCAAATCATATCGACGCAGACAAGATTGCGTGTTTTCAGGAGTTTGCGCTCCGGCAGAGATGTAATTTCCGCTCCAACAAGCAGAACCTCAATATTTCTTTTCACTTTCTTCGCCATGTTTTTCCTCCTTATTCTTTTCTGAATCTTTTTCGTCGCATGGTTGCAAGATGGAGCAAAGCGCGTGCTCGCGCAATTTCCCGAGCTTGCGCTTTATGCGCCCGAGCGCACCCCAAAGGTTTGTCGCCTCACCGTGAGAGTCGTGAAGAACTGTCTTTGAGGAGTCTATCTTCGGATTAAGCAATGCTTCATCTTTCAAAAGAAGCCCGCAATCAACCGCGCCTTCTGCTATCCACGAAAGCGCGACATCGGCGATATCATGATTGTCGTCAAAGAGCCCTCCGACATCAGAGTGAGAGCCCGGAAACACAAGCTCCTCAACCTTTTGAGCGCAGCTTATTCCTGCGCCTTCTCCGTCTGACAAGCGTTTGCGGATGGGCATGTAGGCGTAAAGCTTCCGCATCTCGTCGCGAGCAACGGCATGACGAACAAAACGCACATTACCTGGCGCTTCTTCATCCACATCAAGCCCCAATGTAGCGTCAACAGTATCCCAAAGACCAAGGTACGCAACCTCGACATTGATTTTATCGAGCCACGCGGCGAAATGCCTTGCGATGAGCGCTCCGCGCGAAAAACCAAAAAGGAATACCCTGAGCTCAGAAACTGGAGGATAGAGATTGTGATTCTTTTCAAACCAGCGTCTTGCTCGGCGAAAAACAATCCACCAATCGTGTCCATGCAAAGCCCCGCGGATATATGCGCCGAAATGTGTCCCTGGGCCCGACTCAAGAAAGAGGCGTTGCCATTCCGATTCGGCTGAAGCGGCATAAAGGCGCGTCACATTCGTGAAATTGCCGGCGACTCCCTGCCCTGTGCCTTCAAAGAAGAGACATAAATTCATGTGCCAAAGATTAACTGTTAGCGTGAATTTGTTTCGATGATTGAGATTGCGCGAGAGGCAGCTTCCGTCAAGCTAAGCACAGGGTCGGAAACTTCTCTAAGGCGCCTTGCCGAATGGCCGCCTGTGGCGCAAAGGACACACCGCTCGCCAAGACTTGTTGCAACCTCCCAATCATGAAGCGCATCACCTATCATCACAAGATTGACTTTCTCGCCCTTTGCCTTCGCCCTCTCATCCTCCATTAGATGCCTTACTATCTCCTTTTTCCCCGCTCCATCAAGATTGTCTGTTCCTCTTACTTCTGAGAAATATTCAGCGATTCCAAATGAAGAAACTTGCGCCTTGAGAAGATCATTCCGCAATGCCGATGCAATCACCTGCCGTAAACCTGCGCGTGAAACTGCCTCCAACGCCTCTACAACACCTTCTGCAAGCTTCACGGGAAACGTCGCATACGTCGAATGATATTCTTTCGCAAGCTCATCCCATTCGTCATCGCGTACTTTAATCCCAATCTCCTCGTAAAAATCACGGGCCGGGAAGCGAAACCGCTCTTTATAGAACTCAAGCGAAAGACTTTTCAGCGAACGACGGCCCAGCATGAGATTAAGCGCGTCAACTGCAGCTTGCGTATCATCAAGGAGTGTGCCATTCCAATCCCAGATAATAACGCCTCTCATAACACACTTTCCTCTATGCGGTTTTCCTTAAAAAAGGAAATAGCCTCTTCAAGCGTTGAGAACTTCCCGTCAAGCTGCGCCTCATAAAGAGCAGAAAGTATCTTTCCAAACTCAACCGACGGTTTCATCCCAAGCGCAATCAAATCACGCCCGCGCACTATCGGGAATGGCGCCGCCGACTCCACTTCCAACCTCCGCGCCTGATCGGCAAGCCACTGAAGATGCTCGGGACTTGACGGATACGGAGGCCTGCCCAAGTCATCAGCCGCAGCAACTCTTACAAGGCGGTCTATGCGAACGACTTTGGCTGCGAGGCGGCGAATCGCCGAATCCGAAGATTTATCGCGCCACATTGAAAACGGCCGCATGTGAAAACGCACAAGCGGAGGCACTTCCTTAAGAAGTTTCTCTTCGTTTGTAAGCCTTTCAAGGAAAGAAACTGTTGGCTCTACGCCTGCATCATCATGGCCGAGCGAGCGAATACGCTTTTTTACAGGGTCATACCTCGTGCAGGCAGGCTTGCCGAAATCATGGCAAAGGACGGCAAAGCCGACGATCAAATCCTCACGCCTGTCTCCACGACCTTCTTTCGACCTTTTCTCGCGTTCTAAAGCAAACGCATCAAGGCAGCAAAGCGTGTGATTCCAGACATCGCCCTCAGGATGCCAATTAGGGTCTTGCTCGCAGCCTATAAGGCGCTCGAGCTCAGGATAATATTTCACCCAACCTGTCGCTCTTAAAAACTCAAGCCCCTTTGAAATCTTTTTCCCCTTAAGGAGAAGCTTAGCCCACTCCTCAAAGAGCCGTTCGCGCGCAAGATTCTCAATCGCCATCGCACGGCAGATTTCAATGGTCTCCGCCGCCGCCTCAAGACCGAAACGCGCAACAAACTGCATTCCTCTGAGAACGCGCAGAGGATCTTCTGAAAAGTGCGGCGAGACATGGCGTAAAATGCGCTTTTCAAGATCGTCCTTGCCGCCCCACGGATCTACGAACTCTCCAGTAAGAGGATCCTTGTAGATTGCATTGATTGTAAAATCACGCCGCGCTGCGGCATCACGCACTGAAAGAGACGGATCGCACTCCGTTTCAAACGCACGGTGCCCGAGGCCAAGTTTTGTTTCGCGGCGAGGAAGCGCCACATCGACATTCTCGCGAAGCAGTTTGATTACACCGAACGACGCGCCTACAAGATCTAACTCGTAGCGCGAAGAAAGTTCTTTTATGAGAACATCAGGCTCTATGCCGAAACATTCTATATCAATGTCATCGCACTCGCAGCCGAGCAGCTCGTCGCGCACACAACCGCCTACAAGAAGCGCCCTTCCTCCTGCATTTTTTACGAGCTGTGCAATGTCGTATGCGATGCTCTGAGCCATTGATGCTCTACGCTTTTGCCGTTTCCGTGTTAAAAGATGCCGTAAGCGCTTTCCCCTTTAAACCGAAGCAGTCCATCGGGCGCACCGAAAAAACAGTATTGCCCTTGATTGGAATCTCGGCAAGAGAAAGAACGCATGAAGCGGAAATATCGGCAGCGCTTTCCGCCTTGTGGAAAACAGGGTCCATCACTCTGCGCTGAACCTGCACGAGATCAACCTCGTCCTCAAGCAAGGTTGCCGTAACCTCATATTCAAACACGCGGCACTTCTTCACAGGCTTCGCTCTCGGGAACGAGAGCTTCAGAAGATTACCTTCGCGCGTGATGGAAAGCTTCGCATCGGCCGCAAACTGCGGAGCCGAACGCTCTGCCGCTCGAGCGGCAAATGACATGTTTTCCTTGCAGGGAACGCTTACGACCCAATCGTCGCCGAGAGAATCGCCCGTCATGAAATCACGCCTCTCGATAACGAGATTGTTCCCATATACGGAGACAAGCATGCCATGGCGGCTGTCCTTCGTGTTAAGCTGCTCCATCAAATGCTTGCGATTTTCCTTTTTAAAACCGTGGCTGTTGCCGTTTATATTCTCTCGAAGAGAATAATCGTACGAGCAATAGCGCAAGGACGATGTATTGATGGACGTAAAAGCACCTTGCCATACAGAGCGCTCATCCGTGAGCGCGTAATGGCTGTGACCCGAGAACGCCACGGCGTTGGGATAGCGGGAAAGCGCCTTCGTCGATGCACCGTTATCGCGCCCCCACGCCCACGGACCTATGCAAGTATCCTTCGGATGTGAGTGCTGAGTATAGAAAAACGGCTTGGCAGGATCAATCTCCTTCTCGTGCGCCTTGAGAAAATCTCCAAGCCCGTTGAACTGATCGCTCCGTGTCCAATGTGCTCCAATAAAAGTAAAGCCCTTGACGTTCTTTATCCAGAAATCGCTGTAAGGCTCGCCGACAACCTCCTCCCACACTTTTGCGGGGGTTTTTTCATCCCAGCCGATTCCGTCGCGGCGGGCCGCTTCCGGATCATGAATCTTATTCCAGTGGCATCCCCAGATATCATGATTGCCGTAGATGAAAAGCTTTTCAACCTTTCCGCCGTCGGGACGCTTCCCGCCAGGGAAGACGAGATTAAACGCATCTACGCATCGCTTAAGTTCGCTGATACGCCCAGTATCTGCAATGTCACCGGCAATAAGTACGCCGTCAACCGCGTTGTCGCAAAAGTATTTGAACGCGGCAACGAGAGTATCCTCATCGCCTGGCTTTATCAAATGGACATCGCTCAGTACGCCAAACCTGACATCAGGCTCGCCGGAAAAGCGCGTGCCTAAAACGCTGCACCCGGCAAAAAGGCCGAGCGAACCCAAGAACGATTTACGAGTCGCAAGAACTGCCATCTGCTAATCTCCCCTTTTTTATTTTAAAAGTAATCAATGCCCAGCGCGGGAATCTGTTTTCACTGGGAACTTAACTTTAATTCCCGCCTCATCGATTGCGTAGCGTATGTTCGCCTGAGCAATTTTCATCGAATCGTATTTAAGAGTAAGAGAGCCTTCTTTCATATCCCAAACGAAGGAAGTAGAATCAACGCCCTGATATTTTGCGAGGATGGAAGTTATTTTGCCTTTATCCGCTTCCTTCAGCGCAGGAATATCAACCGTCATTTCACGAACATCTTCGCGCCTGCAGCCGCCTGAAAAAACTGCCGCAATGAGAGCGAGTGCAATAATAGCGTATTTCATTATTCTATCCTTCGTCTTTTTTCTTACCTCATGAAAACGTTGTTGCAGCAACGCCTGGACCGAACGGCGACATATCGCGCAAAGTCTTTATCACAGGCGGGAGATGCTCAAGAACATAATCGACATCCTCCTGCGTGTTGTAGCGGGAAAGCGAAAATCTCACGGAGCCGTGGAGAGCTGTAAACGGAACTCCCATCGCGCGGATGACATGGCTCGGATCGAGAGAGCCGCTCGCGCACGCAGAGCCTGTTGAGACGCAGATGCCAAGATCGCTCAAGCGGTACGCTATGGCCTCGCCCTCGATATATTCAAAGCTGACATTAAGCGTATTCGGAAGGCGGTTGGACCTATCGCCGTTTACACGGACATCTGGACACGAATCGAGAATTCCCTTCTCGAGCCTATCGCGCAGCGCGCCTATCTTTTCAGCCTCTTCATCGATGCCGAGGCGCGCAAGTTCGCAAGCCTTCGCAAAGCCGATTATGTAAGGAACATTCTCCGTTCCTGCGCGGCGGGCATGCTCCTGATGACCGCCCAGCATAAACGGCTTTACCTTCGTTCCGCGGCGAACATACAGCATTCCAACTCCTTTGGGCGCATGAAATTTATGCCCGGAGATGGACAGCATATCGATCGGGATGTTCTTAACATCTATCGCAACCTTGCCTGCGGCCTGCACGGCATCCGTATGGAAAACAGCCCCGTGCTCGCGGCACATCTCGGCTATTTTCGCTATAGGGAAAACAACGCCCGTTTCATTGTTCGCCCACATCGCGGAAACCATCTTCGGCCCTGAAGACTTAAGAAACTTTTCAAGCGCATCAAGATCAAGTGCTCCGAGAGAATCAACTCCCACTTCCGTAGTTTCATGCCCGAGAGCCTTCAAACGCCGCACGGGCTGAAGCACCGCCGGATGCTCGACCGCCGTAGTGGCAACTTTCAACGACGGTCCTACCATATCCGCCACTCCGCGAATCGCGGTATTGTCGGACTCCGTAGCGCAACTTGTAAAGATGATCTCATCGGGAGATGCGTTTATGAAACGCGCCGCCTCTTCTCGCGCGCGTTCAAGGTAGCGGGCGATTTTCCCGCCGAAAGCATGCATCGAGCTTGGATTCCCGTAAAGCTCGCAAAAAAACGGCACCATCACATCTCTCACCTCAGGAGAGACTTGCGTTGTCGCATTATTGTCTAAATAAACAGTACGTTCTTGCATAGCACGAGTATTATATCATATCCACCGAAAACGCTTTATCATTTCCGAATGTCTTCATCAGGCAGAAGGACGCTCTTGCCTGACGCATCGACAAGGCGGATGTTCTTTTTGATCAATCGGGAGACGGTTCCCTCATTGTGCAGAAATTCCATTGGTTGTGCAGTCCTGTTTATCTGCGTGCAATCATAAATGGAAAGATTTTCCACCCGTGCCCCCTTGCCGATACCAATCGTCGGAACTTGCGGAAGATCCTGCTCAACCCGGGTAAGCCCGGAAATCCTAACGCTTCCCAAATCAAGACGCCCTTCAATGCGCACAACTTCCATAGGACCAAGATTTGCTACGACATGCTTCGGCTGCACGCACTTCGCGACGGAGCAGTTTTCAATGGCGATATTATCAAATCTTCCGCGCGGACGGTTCGTCCATGAGAAAAAGTGAGTAAGGCCGACGGCATAACTGTAGAATGTGCCGTGGATATTCCGCAGCGTTATATTTCTTACATCTCCTCCTGTAGAAAGAAGACGCACGGCAGAGTGGCAACCCTCCGAATATATTCCGTCTACCGTAATATCAGAGATGGGCTCTCCTTCCGCATCCGTGTGATCAGTATCGTTGGAGTTGAAAGCGAGAAGGTCATCCCAGCAAGCGCCCTTAAGATTAGAAACGCGCCCGAAGCGGGAGCCGCCGTCGAAATGTACACCGTCTTGACACGCGCGAATAGGATTAAAGGTGGAATAATCGAATGTGATATCGTCAATGGTGAAATTGATGACTCTCTCGCCTCTGAAGCCAAACGTCGTAGGATTGCGCAACGTCAAAGAGCGCATCGTAAAACCGTCGACTTTACGAAAATCCATAAGGAATCCGTCGTATTTTTCAGGCTTTTTCGCCCCCTTCGGAATCTTTGAATCAACGGCATAATCTTTGCCTATATGCTGCTCGAGCCAAACTGCAGGATACTGGCGCATATTATCATTATCCCAAATGCCTCCAGTAACCGAAATATTCTTGTTTCCGTTTTTCGGGTCTCGATTGGCGAGCATCGAACAGTTGGAGAAAGGAGCAAGACGAATGCGCGTAAAGCGGTCGAGCCGAAGCTCCTGGTTTGAACCCATGCGAAGAGTTTTCGATATCAGATATTCTTTTTCAGGCGGAGGAAGATATACGCAAGTGAGGCCTGAATCAAGGCGCGCTTGAATGGCGTCAGTATCGTCAGCGACTCCGTCACCCACAAGGCGCGGCGGCGTTAATTGCGGCATGGGTCCTGCAACCGGGCGGCCGTTCTCATAAAAATAGCATTTATCGAACATGAAGTTGTCGCAGTGCTCCATTTTGAATTTAAGCTCCCGGTTTTCTATTGTAGGCTCGACTTCAACTTCACATGGCGAGCGCACTTCAGGCGCATCGGAACGATCAAACCTGCAATTGACAAAACGAAAATCCTTGATATGCCTTTCGGGGCAGCCGATAAACTCCGGCCACGCGGCAGAGACGGAAATCACATCTGAAAAAACTATGTTTCTAAGAGCCTTGCACGTTTCTTTACAAGGCTCATAGACCCTCGCCGTTATCGGATAATCGTGAATCCGATTCATCACAATCCCGCTAAAGACGACATTTTCTATCAGCGTCGGCTCAACACCGAAATCTCCTGCGGGATTCCAAAACTTAGGCGGAAGCCAAATGTTTATTCCTACAGAAGAATCGTGCATTACAATATTCGAAAATGTGCAGTCTCGAATGACGCCGTCCATTGTCCATCCGAGCCTTATGCAGTTAGCGTAGCTTCTTAACTGGCAGTTTACTACCGTAACTCTCTCGCACGGCTTCGGCTTCGGAAGCGATCTTCCATTGGCGCGCACCACAATCGAATCGTCACCCGTTTCAACTCGGCAATTTGAAATTGAGACATCGCGCGAGCAATTAATGTGGATGCCGTCGTTGTTTGGATATCTTACGTCTGCAAGCACTTTAACAGCATCGAAAACGACGCGGTCGCAGTCATGAATCCAATAGCTCCATCCCGCAGGCTGATTGGTCATGGTAACATCCTTTACCGTGACATCGGAGCACCCCGTGAAGAACACCACACGCGGAGGCGAACATTCAAAGCCGCCTATGCGCTCGAACTTCCATCTCTTCGGCTTGTCAGACTTAGGAAGAGGGCGCACGAAGGAGTGTCCGCACGCATCGATTGTACCGCGCCCCGAAATGGCAATTCCTCTTGCTTCATCAGCGGTAATCAATGCGGCGTCGCGAGCGCGTGGCAGCTTTGACGAATCTACATGCCGCATATCACCCTTGTTTGGATAATCCTTCCAATCGTTTGACCCAAGAATCCTCGCATCAATATCAATGTGGAGATCGACTCCGCTTTTAAGGCGGATTGGGCGGATTCGGAACACGCCGCCGGAAAGAACAACTCGCCCTCCTCCTGACGACGAGCACTCGTCAATTGCGCGCTGCACGCTTTCAGTGTCAAAAGTGACGCCGTCACCCTTTGCGCCAAAATCGCGCACATTCACGTCCCTCGCAAAAACGCTTGCGGAAATCGCACCCGCAAGAAGTGCCATAGTCAAGGTTTTGTTCATATTATTCCTTTCTTTTTAAAGTTCGCTTTGACGCAACTGCGCTTAAGGGGTCCTCTGGCCAATTATGTTTAGGGTAGCGCCCTCTCATGTCTTTGCGCACCATCTGATACGCTCCTGCCCAAAAGCCGGCAAGATCCTTCGTTACCTGTATCGGGCGATTTGCCGGGCTCAGAAGCGTTATGACCACAGGAATGCGCCCAGATGCGACTTTGGGAGAAGACATAAGCCCGAAACATTCCTGAAGGCGCACTTGAGCCGTAGGTTCGTCGCCGTCGTAATTGACGAGAACACGAGAGCCGCTCGGCACCGTTATATGCGATGGCACGAGATTTTCAAGCTCGCGCAAATCATGACCCGCCCCACACAATATCGATTCAATAACTCTTTTTAAATCTATCTTCTCAAGGTCGCTCCATTTGAACATTCCAGAAACAAAAGCAGGCAATGCCGCGAGAATCTCACTTTCAGAGATCGCGGGCCAACTTTCGCCGCAGACTCTCGCGGCGAAGCGGGCGCGAGAGAGAAGCCTTAGCGCATCGCTCGTCCAACAAGGCAGATTCATAACGCCCTTGAAAGTGATGCCGCTTATCAACGCCTCGGAAATATCGCCCGATTGCGACTGAGCCCTTTTTTCAGAGAGAACAAGCGAGCCGAGTTTTTTTCTTACAACTGATTTGACGCGCTCTTCCTGCCTGTCCCATTCGCAGAACGTCTCCTCCTTGATGAAGGACGCAAAAAGCTCGTTTATCTCGCTCTCGTCAATGGGGCAGGCGAGAAAAATCTTCGCCTCAAGTTTCCTGTCGTCAAGATTGCAGCAGACGATGTATTGGGAACGGAAGAGAGTATCCGTCTGTTCAAGAAAAGCGCCGCGCCCCGATGTCATGACGAAATGCCCGTTACCGCGATTGCGCGCGATGCGGTCTGGATAAGCGAGGGCGAGAAGCGCACCTTCGGAAAGATTCCTCCCTGAGGAATTTCGGTGCGCCCTGCGGAAACGTTCGGAAAGCGCAAGAACACGGCGCGAGTAAGGCTTCGTCGGCGTCTGTCTCACTTCATCAAGATGCCTCCTTATGTCCGTCTCCCTCGTTTTGACTCCCTCTTCCACGATTGCCGCCAAAATAAACGGCTCTTCGCTTGATGAAGCGCCTTCGATAATCATATTGGCAAGACGCGGATGCATTGCCATGCGCGACATTCTCTCGCCTTTTTCCGTAAGCCTTCCGTCTTCATCAAGCGCACCGAGATTGAAAAGAAGCGACTGCGCCTGACGCCATGATGAATCGGGCGGAGGCGTCATCCACGGAAGATCGGTGCGCGAAAACGCTCCCCATGAAGCGGATGAGAGAACTGTCGATGAAAGATCCGCATCGAGAATCTCGGGAAGCGCGCGCGACGGATGAAGAGCATCCTCGCTCTCGCTCCACAGCCTGTAACATATTCCCTCCCTGACGCGGCCCGCGCGCCCGCGCCGCTGCTCGGCGCGATCAAGCGAAACGTTCTGCGTTACCAGCGATGACATCCCCGTGTTGGGGGAGAATTTTGAAACTCGCATAAGCCCCGTGTCGATG
Organism: Kiritimatiellia bacterium; assembly: GCA_018384485.1. Lineage (GTDB taxonomy): Bacteria > Verrucomicrobiota > Kiritimatiellia > RFP12 > UBA1067 > UBA1067. The sequence continues at coordinate 8,992 of JAHBAE010000094.1, read as the reverse complement.
ACTGCCGTAACGCCTTCAAGCGTAATTGAAGTTTCAGCAATCGACGTGGAGAGAATAACCTTCCTCAATGACGAGCGCGAAAAAACTCTATCCTGCTCACTTTTCGGAAGAGAGCCGTAGAGCGGAACGACTTCTACCCCCGTACGCCTGGCAAGCGCCACCGCTACACTCTCCTCCGCGCGGCGGATCTCTCCCTCGCCCGGAAGAAAGCAAAGAATATCTCCGTCCGTCTCTTCAAGCGCTTTTGAAACGGCACCTGCCACAGAGACGCCTGGAAGACGCTTTACCTCAACTGGAAACATTCTCCCTTGAGCGTTTATTATTTGGGCATCTCCAAGAGATTCCGCAACCGGACCTGGGTCGAGCGTTGCAGACATAACGACGATTCTTATATCAGGGCGAAATACGCGGCGTGATTCAAGAGCAAGCGCAAAAGCGAGATCGCACTGCAAAGACCGCTCGTGAAACTCATCAAATATGATGCAGGATGTATCGGAAAGTTCCGGGTCGGCGACGAGGCGCTGGGCAAGAATACCCTCAGTTACTATCTCAAGCTTAGTGCGCGATGAAACTTTGCGCTCAAGGCGAACTTGATAGCCGACTTTTCCGCCAACATCTTCACCGAGCTTCCGCGCCATATAGGAAGATGCTCCGCGGGCGGCAAGACGGCGCGGCTCAAGCATCACAATCTTCTTGCCTTCAAGCCAAGGCTCATCAAGAAGAGCAAGCGGCACGCACGTGGTTTTACCGCTTCCCGGAGGCGCGCAGAAAACAACGCCTTTATTCGCCGCCAAAGCTTTTGCGATTTCAGGTATTTTCTCTTCTGCGGGGAAGACCATGATTTTGATCTTGATCGTAAAGGCCGAAAACATCAAGATTTGAATCCGCTTCGAAATTGAGCGTGAAGCGGATCATATCTGAAAAGAGAGAACGGGAGCCGTCGCCTGGAAGCAGCGGGGCGTTATCGTAAGACTCCTGTCTGACACGCAGATCGGCGCCGGCGTCAAAGGTGATTTCTGAAAAGACAGCGGCGGAGCAAAGCTCCGCCAGCAACATCACCGCAAATTTTTTCATTTGACCGGCACGAGTTTTTCCTGCCCGTTCATATATGGCCTCAACGCCTCGGGAATCGTCACCGAACCATCGGCGTTCTGGTGCTGCTCCAAGAGCGCAACCATAAGGCGCGGCAACGCAACGCCAGAACCGTTGAGCGTATGGCAGAGCTTCGTCTTTCCGTCCGCATCCTTGAAGCGGCAATTGAGGCGGCGCGCCTGATAATCGGTAAAGCAGGAGCAGGACGAAACTTCAAGCCACTGCTTTTCAGCGGGAGCCCAAAGCTCAAGATCATAGCACTTGGCGGCCGAAAAGCCCATGTCACCGGAGCAAAGCTGCAGGATGCGATAGTGAAGACCCAACCCCTTGAGCACGTCCTCCGCTTCCGTAACGAGAATTTCAAGCTGATCGAACGAAGTGTCGGGATGAACAAAATTCACCATCTCAACTTTATCGAACTGGTGAACGCGAAGCATGCCGCGCGTCATCTTGCCAGCAGAGCCGGCTTCGCGGCGGAAGCAAGGAGTGTAAGCCGTAAGCTTGATGGGAAGATCCTTTGCAGAAAGGATATCGTCGCGATAGAAATTGGTCACGGGAACTTCAGCCGTTGGGATAAGCCAGAAATCATCTATCTGACAGTGATAGAGGTCTTCCGCAAACTTAGGCAGCTGCCCGGTGCCCGTCATCGACTCTGAATTGACGACGAACGGAGGAAGCATCTCGGTGTAGCCCTGCTTCTGACAGTGAAGGTCAAGCATATACTGGATAAGCGCCCGCTGAAGCTTGGCACCCTGACCGAGAATTATCGGAAAACCAGTGCCCGTAAGCTTTACGCCGCGCGGGAAATCGAAAATACCGAGCTTCTCGCCGACTGCTATGTGATCGAGAATCGGGAAATCGGGATCTTTCCACTCTCCCACCGTCTTGACGCAAATATTCGCGGAGCTGTCGGCACCGGTAGGGATCTCAGGAGCGGGAATGTTGGGAATCATGAGAAGAGTCTCTCTGAGAGACTTCTCGATTTCCGCGAGCTCGCGATCAATCTCTGCGATGCGATCGCCGACCTTGCGCATTTCCTCCTTGGCGGCGGCGACATCCCCGCCCTCCTTGGCGATCTTTCCGATTTCCTTCGACGCCGCATTGCGTTTGGCCTTAAGCGTCTCGGTCTCGGAAATGAGCGCACGCCTTTTTTCATCAAAGTCGCGAGCCTTGGCGAGAGTCGCCTCCTCCACTCCCCTGCGGGCAAGCGCGGCGGCAGTCGCATCAAATTCTTCTCTCAATTTTTTGATGTCAATCATTTTACACCATTCCTTTCTGTAAAATAAACTATCTGAAATCAACCGAGCTGATGCAGGAAGCGAAGATCGTTCTCGTACAGCCAACGAATATCAGGAATGCCGTATTTAATCATTGCGATACGCTCCACGCCAAACCCGAACGCATAGCCGGAAACTTTCTCCGGATCGTACCCGACATGCTTAAACACGCGCGGATCGACCATGCCGGCCCCCGCAACCTCAATCCAGCCCGACTTCTTGCATACGGGGCAGCCCTTGCCCTTGCAGACATGACACGAAAAATCGACCTCGACCGACGGCTCGGTGAACGGGAAGAAGTGAGGGCGGAAACGCACCGTCACACCATCGCCCATCATCTCCTTCGCGAAGTAAGAAAGAACCGATTTCAAATCGGCGAGCGAGACTGGCTTTGTCGCCGTCTCGTCAACATAGAGCCCCTCGATCTGATGGAAGTTGGCAGAATGCGTCGCATCGGTAGTATCGCGGCGGTACGTGCGCCCAGGGCAAATGACGCGGACGGGCGGCTTATTCCCCAGCATTGTACGAATCTGCACAGGCGAAGTCTGCGTTCTGAGCAGGCAATCTTCGCCGAACCAGAACGTATCGGTGCGATCCTGCGAAGGATGATGAGGCGGCGTATTAAGAGCCGTAAAATTGTTGAATTTATTTTCAAGCTCTGGCCCGTCGGCAACGGTAAAGCCAAGCTTGCCGAAGATTGCGGCCGTCTCATCTATGACTCGTGAAAGAGGATGGCGGACGCCGAGATTAAACCAACGGCCGGGAAGAGTAAGATCGCCCTCGAAAGCCTTATCCGCGGGGGCTGCTGAAAGCTTCGCTGCAAGGGAAGACTCCACTTCCGCCTTCCATGCCTGCACAGCCTTGCCAAATGCGGGACGCTCCTCCTTAGAAACATCCTTCATCGCCTTGATCAGCGCGGGAATAGACCCGTTTCTACCGACATATTTAACACGCAACGCCTCTACCGCGGCCGCATCGGAAGCTTGCGCAATTTCTTTGAGACTTTCGGCCTTTGCCAACTCTAATTCTGCCAGTGTCATTCTCTGCCGTCCTTGAACTGCGTTTTTAAAGGTGTATTATAACATATCCGCCATCTGAAGCGCTGATTTAAACATCAGCCTCAAGCATGATTCCCGTCTTCAAAAGCTCCTGCGCGTCACTCGCGTAGACAGGGTCGATTTCAATCGGGAGAGAGGCGGGAACCTTAACGCCTGCCTCTTCGAGCATCCTCACCCACTTTGCGCGCATATCGGCGCGGCAAGTTTCGGGAGAATCGTTTCCTGTCGCGTTTTTAACAGGCGAGAATTCGTCCTTCTGATCAAATGCAAGAAACGCCGTGCGCTTCGCGTTTGGAAGAATGTCGAAGATAAATTTCTCGAACTTGTACCCGTTCGGCGAATCAGGCTTGACGGTTTTGCCATTTTCAACGAAAGGAATTTTCTTGAATGCAAGATGCAGCGGCATCGCCTTCGCCGCCTCACGCGCAAGAAACGCACGGTCAAACACGTGTATTGCGGGCGAGCCGTAAAGATAGTAAAGCTTGCCGTTCTTTTTGCGCAAGCACTGCTCCTCGGTCATCTCCGTATACTCGACCATGCGGTAGCTGTCGCCCACAAGCATCGGCATGCCGACCTTCTCGAATGGATCGCGCTTGGCGCAAAGCTTGAGGGAATATTCGCTCTTCTCAAGAACATGATGCCCGATGAACGCGGGATCGGCAATCTCTACGAGAGGGTTGTCGACCTGGAAGAAAAACACGCTCTTGATGCCGCGCTTTTTCATATCTTCAAGCGCGCCGGAGCGCTTGAGCGCCGCAAGAAGGCCGCCGTGCCCGTCGGGGCTCATGAATATGTGCCCGGGCGAATCGAGGATAATGCGCCCTTCGGAAGAAAGAGCAGGCCACATACCCTGCGTGAAGAAAAATACGTCATCGGGATTAAGCCCAAAGTAATCATTCTGCTCAAAGCATTTGACGGTGGCGTCATTGTTCGCCTCGCTCGTCATCACATAGAACGGAATGGACGCGCCGTAGCTGATCGACTTAGCAAGAATCTTCCGCGCATGAAAATAAAAGAGCGGCGCACCCGTCACAGGCCCGATCGAGTAGCACCCCTTGGGCCCTTCGTAGCCAAGGCGGGAGCCTTGGCCGCCGGCAACTAAAAGCGCGGCAACGCGCCCCGAGGAAATCTCCTTCTCGCCCGCAGCAATCGCCTTCTTCAGCGCCGCGCCTTTTAAGACCGCAACCTTCGGAGCCTTGCCCTTTGAAGTATCTACCGCGGCGGTTACGCCCTTGCCAAGAGAGGCGCGGCACAACTTCACGCTTTTCGGATCAATTGCGGCAATCTGCCCGAGAAGAGCTTCGCGCTCCTTTGCGGAAAGCTTCTTCCAATACTCAAGAACATGCTCCTGTCCGCAACCGGCAAGGAGCTTTTCTGCATCTGCAAACTTCATGGTTTTCCTCCTGCGGCCGTAGACTGCCGCGTGTTAGTAAATTTTCTCGTACTCGCCCTTCTCCACCCGTTTGAGCGTATGGAAACCGGCGCGTTTCGCCCGGTAGTGCAAATCTGTCTGCGACCTGCCAAGCGCCGGAGCTTGAATAACCCTGATTACTGGCGACGAACACTGAGGGCAGACTTTGAGCTTTTCATCAGAAAGCGATTGCTGAATCTCAAACCCACCCCTGCATTTAGGACAGGATTTTTCTGCTTTTTCAGCTTCGTATACGTACACCGGCATTTCTCTTCAGCGGCGCTCTTTAAGCGGCGTGTATTTGCGAGGACGGAAAATCGGCTTGTATGCGGGGCGGATAATGGGGCCCTCGTTGACCAGCTCCTCCATACGGTGGGCGCACCACGAAACGCATCTGGCGACGGCGAAAAGCGGCGTGTAAAGATCTGTCGGAATGCCGAGCATATCGTACACGAAACCGGAATAAAGATCGACATTCGCGCATACGTCTTCAGCGGTAGGATGGCGCTTGCGGATGATTTCAGGGCCGCATTCCTCAATAATCTCAAAGAGGCGCATCTCATCAACCCTGTGCTTTTCCTTCGCGAGCACCGCCGCTTTTGCCTTAAGCATCTGCGCACGAGGATCGGAAATCGTATACACCGCGTGCCCAAGCCCGTATATGAGCCCCGAACCATCGCCGGCCTTGCGGTCGGCAATCTTTTCAAGGTATTTCACCACGGCGTCTTTCTTGTGCCAATCAGGAACGTTCTTCTTAAGCTCGTCCATCTGTCTCATGACGCGCAGATTCGCTCCGCCGTGACGGGTGCCTTTAAGAGAAAGGATTGACGCGGCAACAGATGAATAGATATCGGAATGGGCGGAAGTTACGACGTGCGTCGTGAAGGAGGAGTTGTTTCCGCCGCCGTGCTCTGCATGAAGAATAAGAGCCAAATCAAGCGACTCCGCCTCAAGGCGCGTGTACTTGCCGTCCTCGCGCGTCAACATGAGGATGTTCTCTGCCGTTGATTTCGCGGGGTCGGGATTGCGCATCATCAGAGGGCCGCCGTCATGGTAATGATGCTTCGCCTGATACGCGTACGCCACCATCGTAGGCATAGAACCGATAAGATCAACAGACTGCTTGAGGCACGTCTGAAGAGAAATATCATCTGGGGACTCATCGGCATACGCATAAGTAAAGAGCACAGCCCTTGCCAGCGCATTCATCAAATCTTTCGGAGGATGCTTCATAATGGCATTCTCCTTAAAGCCGTCGGAAAGCTTGCGCCGCACTCCTATGCGGTTCTTCCAGTCAACAAGCTCGCGCGAGGTGGGAAGCTCGCCGAAAAGAAGAAGATACGCTGTTTCCTCATAGCCGAAGCGATGCTCGCGCCTGTCGGCCTGAACAATGTCGGCGACATTTATACCGCGATAATAAAGCTCGCCGGGAACTGGCTTGCGCTCCCCTTCGTCCATAACATACCCATGGACGTTTCCGATGGTGGAAAGCCCCACCAGAACGCCCGTGCCGTTAGTATCGCGCAGACCGCGCTTGACGCCGTATTTGCGGTAAAGGGCTGGGTCGATATAATCGACCTTCTTTACCAACTCAGCCTGCTTATTAAACCATTTCCTATCCGTCATCATAGTGGTGTATTTTATTAAATTCGCAAAATCGCGTCAAGAATGGGCTCTATAGCTGAAACATCCGCCCTCTCCACAAGCCCCGCATCAACAGCCTCGGCAAGAGCAGGGTCGATAGGAAGAGAAGCGACAGACTCAATCGAATGAGATGCAGCAAGCGCGCGCACCTTAGATTCGCCGAATATCCGATGCTCGTGGCCGCAATCAGGGCATTTAAACGAACTCATATTTTCAACGAGCCCGAGAACTGGCACTTTCATCATGCCAGCCATGCGCACGGCCTTTTCGACAATAAGCTGCACGAGATCCTGCGGCGTAGTTACAACGACTACTCCCGTGACAGGGAGAGATTGAAAGACTGTAAGCGGCACATCGCCCGTCCCTGGAGGCATATCGACAAACATTACATCCACCTCGCCCCAGGAAACTTCGCTCCAGAACTGCTTGACAGCGCCAGCTATCACCGGCCCACGCCATACGACCGGAGCTGCAGGGTCGTCAACGAGAAGATTGAGCGACATCACCCCAACCCCGCCTTGAGAACGGCAAGGAAGGATGCCGCCCTCGCCGTCGGCTATTGCACGCTCGGAAACGCCGAACGCAGTGGGAATCGAAGGTCCTGTAATGTCGGCATCGAGAACGGCCGTCTTAAGCCCACGCCGCGCGGCCGCCACCGCCAGAAGTTCCGTCACGAGAGACTTCCCCACGCCGCCTTTGCCGCTCATAACGGCGATTACTTTACGAATCTCACTCTTAGCGTTGGCTGGAACGCGGAAATCAACATCGCCGCTGCATCCGCCTTCGGCCTTCTTCGCGCAGTTCGCGCAATCGTGATTGCAGTTTTCACTCATGATATTTCAGCCCCTTTCAGGAAAAAACTTTTGTTATCTCAACCTTTCTGACGGAAATCAGGCTGCCTGCGCCCAGCGAAATTCACCTTGCGCCTGCGTTTCTTGCCGTCACGATTCTTCTTGCCCTGCGCATTGCCGCGCTCGTTCCATGGTGCTTGAGGCAGCCCATCCGCCTGCCCCGCCGCGGAAGCTTCAGGCAGAAACGGGTGGTCATTATCAAACCTGATGGTTTTCTTAATAAACCTCTCGACAGCCTTCAAAAGGCCGCGCTCCTCAGGAGAGACGAAACTTATGGCCACCCCCGACTCTCCCGCACGCGCCGTGCGGCCGATACGGTGGACATAGCTTTCCGTCTCAAGAGGGAGGTCGAGATTGATGACACACGAAACTTCCTTCACGTCAATTCCGCGAGATGCGATATCAGTGGCGACCAAGACTCTGACATCGCCCTTCTTAAAACCTTCGAGCGCCTTGGTGCGCTGATTCTGCGTTTTGTCGGAATGAATCGCCGCGCTTGAAATCCGCTCGCGGTTAAGCTTGCGCACTACGCGGTCAGCCCCGTGGCGCATCTTGGCGAAGACAATCACCTTCGTCCATTCAGGATGCGTGCCGAGAAGATGAATGAGAAGCGAATCCTTTGAAGACTTCGCTACCGACATAACGCTTTGGTTGATTTTCTCAACGGCAGGTTTATCGGGAGAGATTTCAATCTTAACAGGGTCTTTAACCATTTCGCCGGCGAGGCGGGAGACCTCAGGCGACATCGTGGCAGAAAAGAACATCGACTGCCTGACGCAGGGAAGCTTGGAAATGATACGCTTGATATCAGGAAGAAAGCCCATGTCGAGCATTCTATCGGCCTCGTCAAGGACAAAGCATTCCACTTGATCGAGAAAAATTATCCCCTGCGTCATCAAATCAATAAGCCGCCCAGGGCAGGCAATAACTATTTCGGCTCCCTTCTTCACGTCTTTGACCTGCCCATACTGGCTTACGCCGCCGATAAGGCAAGCGAGAGGAAGGTTCGCATGAACGGCGTAGCGGCGCGTATTCTCGGCCGTCTGCACCGCAAGCTCACGCGTCGGGGAAAGAATAAGCGCGCGAGGATGCCCCACTCTGCGCGGCTTTCTGATTTTGAGCAAGTGCTGAAGGATCGGCAGCATAAACGCGGCAGTTTTTCCCGTGCCCGTCTGGGCGATGCCGATCATATCACGGCCGCCGAGAAGATGAGGGATTGCTTTTTCTTGAATTGGCGTGGGTTTCAAATATCCGCTTTCAGAAAGCGCTTCGCACAATCTGCCATCCAAATCACCGAAAACATTGCCTTCAAACATGGCACACTCCAATCAATCACAAAAAAGCGAAAGGCCGCCGGGATCCCCGGGGGCCTCCGACCTTGGCTCGGGCGGCTGGATTCGAACCAGCGACCAATTGATTAACAGTCAACTGCGCTACCACTGCGCCACGCCCGAACTTGGCTTGTGATTGCGAATTATATCAAAAAGTTCCTCACAGTGTCAACCACGACTCGTAATTTTTTAGTTCGCGGGTGCCTCTCGCAATTTTCACCCTGCGTTTTAGCCTATACTCGTCAGTTGAATGTCTCACGCAGAGACGAGATGCGCCCGCGACGAAGTCGTCGGGTTGCCTGAGCGAAACGAACCCGAAGGGCCGCAA
>JAHBAE010000063.1 GCA_018384485.1 Kiritimatiellia bacterium | reverse complement strand
GGAGTATCAGGCCATGGTGCGGGATGCGGCTGTCCGGTCGCCGGATATGCACTTGGTGCGCAGCATGGGACTTGAAGCCCTCAACTCCGAGAGCGTGCGCAGCTTCCGGCAAAGGATGAAGCTGTACCGCCCCAGACACATGTGGGAGAGCTTGGACGACACAGCATTCCTGCAAAAAATTGGTGCCATAGGCGATGACGGCGGCTTACTGCACCCGACTTTCGCCGGACTGCTGATGTTCGGCAATCACCAAGACATTCTCTGCGAATACCCTAATTATGCCATAACCCACCGTGAGCAGCTTGATACGAAAGGCAACTGGGAAGAAGCCCCTTGGAGCGGCAATGTCTATGAATTCTACTACTGGGCTTATAACAAACTGCAACAGAACGCGAAAAAGCCCGCCCGTCAAGCTCTGCGTGAGGTGCTGGCCAACTGCCTTGTTAATGCGGATTATCATGGCAGCGGCGGCATCATCGTCAGCAAGGGCTATCAAAAAATCACCCTCTCCAACCCCGGCAGCTTCCGTGTGCCTCTTGACACCGCCAAAAGCGGCGGCGTGTCCGACCCGCGAAACGCCGCAATGGCCCGGATGTTCCGCTTCGTGGATGTAGGCGAATACACCGGCGGCGGCATCCCCAATCTGTACCGCATTTGGAAATCCGAAAACTGGCCGGAGCCGGTTTTCTCGGAGAGTTGCTCGCCGGATCGCGTCTCGCTTACGCTGTATATGACAGGCCACAGCGGCGCAGAAAATACAGCCGCCGGAAAGCAAGTCCCCCTGAGCGCATTATCCCAGCGCCAGCTGCTGATCGACTATCTCACAGACCACCCCACCAGCGACCTGTTTGCACTCTCCAAAGCCCTGGGCACCAGCTTGAGCCGCACGGAATCCATCTTACAGCAGCTTGCCGATGAAGGTATCGTCGTCGTGGAGGCAGGCCAAGGGAATCGACTGTATAAGCTGAAAGCGTAAGGCAGCTCAAATCCTGCGCCGCAATAAACAAAGAATAAGAAAAATCCCTCTGAAATCAATGATTTCAGAGGGGTTTTGTGAAGACAAGACAATAGAGATGTTTTTGCGTTTTCGCTGTCTTGATTTGAACAAGCGTTTTTCTTCAATGGAATCATTTCTACAAATTTACGCCAATATGTTAGTTTGAATTTGATCTCGTAAATTAAGAAGATGTTTAAACAATTGCCGCTTAGTTTCAAAGTAATCTAAATTAAACGCTTTAACAGTAAGGCCTTTCAATATATCTGTTTCTATGATGTCTTTCTCCTCTAAATACTGTCCTAATCCATAATGAGCAAGACAGTTTCGCAGTTCTCTGTTTTGCAGAGCATCATCAATCGAATAATTAGTTCCTTTAGTAAGCCTCAGTTCGTTTACAAAGTCACACAAATAATAGTATTGCAGATATGCAAATTTAAATTTCTGGGGAATCTCTTCTAAGAAAAAATTTTCAATAAATACTGTAGCATAATTAATATTGCATAATATCGAAAACAGAACCACGCCTAACTCGTTTTTTTCTTTTAGAGGACAATTATTAAAAAAATGAAAATCCTTGCATTCTACAGTGTTCCCCTTATCATCATATAAATATGGGGCAAACGCCTTACACCCGAAAAAGCCTGCGAGTTCACCTACTATAACACTTAGATCTTTTATCATTATGCTAACATTCTGATTACTTAAAAGCGGCATTGGTATATAAGCAGCACCAAGAATTGTATTCCCACAGTATTCTCCATTAAAAAGATCAGTTCCTACATTATAGTATCCAAATACCTTTTCGCGCAGACTTCGAATGCTATAAAAGTACTGATCACTTTCAGCAAGTTTACTCATCAATAGATTGGCATACTCAGAATATGTTTTCTCAAGAAGTTTATGACTTTGCCTTAATGCATCGTAATAGTTTTTCTCTTGTTCATTAAATAACGGTGCTTTTAGTCCTAACTTTTTGCACCACTGCTCTGCACCGTCTGCAAAGATTCCAATGTACGGTTGGCACATCATTATATAGTTGCTACTAATATTGCTTGCGTTTTGACTCATGTCGACAAGCGTATATAGGAATCTTGCATCTGCTTGAATCAATTCATAAGCCGCTCTTTGTACCTTATTTAATCTCATCCTTACCTCTAAATCGCAAATCATCTAATGTTTGCGTTTTTGAATTTGTATATTTTTAAGTACTTATTTCTTTTTAATTATAATCTGTTGGAGGCTAAATTTCAATATCAGACGCAAATATTAGCAGAATTGCAAAAGTAAACCCCACATATTAGTAAGTTACCCTACTCCTTGAGTTAAGCATAAAAATGGCACAAATTTAAGTTGAAATTGCTTTCATATACATAATACTTTATTGTTTGCGAGATAAAAAGAGATAAACAAGCTTCTAGACTTGTCTATCTCTTTTGGTCCGAGTGAGGTGACTTGAACACCCAACCTCGACATCCCAAACTTATCGGGAATACTTTTTCCGCTCGTTTATAGCGGTTTTCGGCGCTTTTTAATTT
>JAHBAE010000050.1 GCA_018384485.1 Kiritimatiellia bacterium | reverse complement strand
GGGAAGAAAAGTTTCGGGCATGTGAAGATTGACGCTAAGCGCGTCTCGGATAGTGGCGTATTGTGCACAGTCGTCGATCTTCACAAGCGCGAAGAATTATGCGTTCGCGCGGTGCCCGAAACTTGTTCTTCCCGAGTACAAGCATGGGATGAAGGAATGGCTAACTGCTATCTGAAGTTTTTTGACATGATTAACAAGATTTGCAAGATTATAATTACTGCGTTACAAGAATGAGAATCTTATGCGGAAAATTCTTATGGGGAATGGGTAGAAGGTACAAGGAAGAAGGGACGAGGGGAAGGGTTAATGTTTGAATGTTCGAATGTTAGAATGTTTGAATGATTGAATGTTGGAACGGGGGTTTAGAAGGTTTAGGAGGTTTAGAAAGTTTAGAGGGAAAAGATGTCCATTCTCGAACTCGAACCAACCACTATCCACTAAGCACTAACTACTAAACTAGCCACTAACGACTAAATACTAACGACTAATATTAAGAGGTGCGCGGGCTAACACGCCCGCGTTTTTTCTGAGTTGATTTAATTAGAAGGAGTACACGGGCGAGTTCGTCCGTGCGCCAAAGAAAAGTTGTTTCAAATAAGTTGTTTCTCTTTAACAGAAGGCTCGACGGTGAATTACTTGAGAAGCGCCCGGTAAAACTATGTTCGAGGAGATATAGCCGATTTGCTTGCTATTGACAGGGCGAGTTATTTCGTGTAAACTTCTTAAAGTTAAAAGCGTATAGTTAGGAAGTAATGATATGAAGAAAATGGCAGTAGCTCTTTCCGCAATATTGGCAGTGGCGGCCTCGTTTGCGGACATTCAGCTTCCAGCGCCCGAAAAAACGGGCGGCAAGCCACTTATGGTTGCGCTTTCTCAGCGCAAATCAACGCGAGCTTTTTCAAGCAAGAGCCTTTCTCCAAAAACGCTCTCGTCACTTCTTTGGGCGGCAAACGGCATATCTCGTCCCGATGGGCGTCGCACGGCTCCTACGGGGCGGAATGTGCAGGATACTGGTTCTTGTGCACAGCGTTGGTTATTTCCCCGAGTATGACAGCGATGCCAAGACAGGAGCCGTTCTTAAATCGAAGAATGAGCGCGACTGAAGATGATGTGATATTTAATTTAGAGCAATTTACAAAGAAAAACAAAGGAGAGAAATGTTAAATAAATCAATACTTGCAGTACTTGCAGCATCAGTTGCGGTAGGTGTAAACGCCCAGGAGAAGCCTCTTATTTCGATTGAGGTTAATCCGTATGGGAAAATCATTAAAGACGTGTCAAAGTCTTCATGCAATCCCGATATCGGTCTTGCCGGCGAAGTTGCCGGAATTTTCGGCGATTTAAAACTCTCGTACATCGATCATCGTGAAGAAACGGCCAGAGCGTTTCGTGAGTCGGGAATATGGCTTGTGCGTCCTTGCGGCATGCTGGATCTTTTCGACAGGATATCTAAAAATCCCGGTGTGGAATGGACATTTGATAAGAACGGTAAATGCACCTGGCTGCATCCTAAGCATATTTTTTCATTCTGGAAGGAATACAATATCAAGGCGATCGTATGCCTTAATCTTTGGGACGCGGCAGAATCAAATCAAAAGCTGCTTGAAGATTTTCTCAAATGGATAAAAGAAAATGGCTGGGAAGATTGTATCTCAGGGTTTGAAATGTGCAATGAGCCTTTCTATGGTAAAGATCCTGAGGGCTTTGCCGACTACTGGAGAGTGCATCTTAAAATCATCCGCAAGCATATGCCCAAGGTGGCAATCGGGCTTCCTCTTGCGGAGTATACTCCAGGCGATCCAGATATCGCTGCGGTGAGAAGCCGTCTTTTAGGAAAGGAAAAACTACCGAACGATTATTTTACGGCAAACAATCTCAATCGATGGAGCGCCAAAACGGTAGTCGCGCTGGGCAAAGATCTTACGAACATCACCCATATCATCTATCATGTGTATGGTGCGGCTGCAGCTTATGGCTGCAGCAATACAGGCTTCAGAAGGTTTAGAGACTTTGCGAAGAAATTTCCCGAGATTGCCGATAAACGCTGGTGGATAACGGAATGGAGGCCGTGGTCGGACCATGATCTCCAGCTCCAGCGCATGTTCCGTTACGTAATATGGGCAGGTATGTATGCTCAAACTTGCCTTTGCCAGCCAGAACTTGACGGCTTTACCATGCATGAGATGGCTTCTCTCTCAGGTGTTATGTATATTTCGGCTCACGGCACATGGAGTCAATACTACGATAGCTGGGAGAACGGGCGCGACTTTAAAACGATAAAAAAGAATGACTTGAAGTATGAAGTCGGAGGGATGGGCGCCATGTTCTCTCTCTTTGCGCAGGCGCTGAAGACTCATCCGCTTGTAATCGGCTATGGTTCGGCGTTAGCGGGCCCTAATTCAGAGGGAGCGCTCTGGGCTTCAGCGTACTACGAGAGTGAAGGCTCAAAGAAGAGGGAGTGCCAATGGACTGCGATGGTCAATCCTTGGCGCAGCTCGCTATGCATTATGTTTGCAAACGGCGCGAATGAAGAGTTGACCATTCCTGTTAAGTGTTACGGCTACATACTACGTTCTAAGACTCATCGCTTCATTATGTGCGATCATGATATGCTTTATGCACGCGATGTTCCCGGTGAAGAGAAACTTTGGCGCAGGAGAAATTGGGAAACCGTGCCAAATTCACATCCTATGGCTGAGCAAACAGTAACGGTCCCGGCGAATTCGGTTGGAACTGTCTTTATCGGGCTGAAGAAATGGGATGAATGGAGCCGCGTCCATTACGGGCGAGAGCTTATTAAAAAGGCTCTTAACAAAGCAAACAGTGAAAAAGGAAAAGATAAAATCAATGCTACTGTCGAGTGCTGCGGAATTTGCAAAGGTAAAGTCTTTATGGTTCTTCCCGACGGTTATCCCAATAATCCTGAGCTGAGGGAAAATCTTGCTGCTCGAAAGGTTTGCGAGGAGATAGGCAAAAACCCCAATAAGATTGATGAGGAGGCAGTGAAAAAGGCTCAGACCGCTGGTTATAAGGTGTACACCAAGGATGGCAACACCGTTTGGGTGTTTAAGGCGAATGACATTCCAAAGGCCGATGCCAAAAAAATCGAGAGCCAGTTAAAGGAGATGGCCGGTTTTTGATTTTTTTCAATAACGCCAATTGAGAAAAATTCCCGTATCGGGTAAATTCATCGTAGGGTAATATTAAGGAATCAAAGATGAGAAACTTAAGTCTGGTATTCGTCTGTGCATTTGCGGTTTCAGGCGCGCTTTTTGCTGGAGAGTCGTTAATTCTTCAAGTAGGCGAGAACGCGACGCGCTGCGACTGGGAGCTTATTCCGTATGAGACGATTGATGGGATGAAAGGAAAGTTCGCCCATATCTCGCCTTACGCGAAGAGCAATAGCCGTGTAGAGTTGCCTCTTAAAGTCAAAGGTCGCTACCGCATCTGGCTGGGTGTTGTGGTGAAGCGCTGGTGCGGTTATGTGCTTCATGTCAAATTGGGCAAGGAGAAGTATCCTGTAAGGATGCATACGGACTTTAAGATAGATGATGTCGCCCCGGAAAACCCTATGATAGGGGAGGTGGAATTCACCGTGGCGGATCTTGATAACGACACGCTGGTCGTGCGCAATTCAACAGGTGCGCCTGGAGGAATTGCGTATGTGAGGCTTGAGAAGGCTGAAGGAGAAACTCTGCTTGGCCGTCCGAAGGGTGGCGCGCTTATGGTGGCTACTAACGATTCGTATGGGATTTACAATGACAAGGAAGAGTATTTCGCTACATTTCGTCAGCTTGCCAACTCTCCCGTGGGGCGAATCATGTTTTGTGCTGTAACGGGAGAAAATTCATACTCCGTGAAAACCCGCAGCGGAACAAATGAGAAGTTTGATCCGTCTATTCCCTATATGAGGGAGATTGAAGTAAAAATTTCAAAGAGTTGCGAGCGTCTGACGGCGGGAAACCCGAATCTTCTCAAGGAGACTGTAGACTACATTCATTCGCTTGATATGGAAGCATACGTATACTTTCGTCCAGGTGCGGCAGTCGATTTTCGCGCATTTTGGGGAAAGAAGGGCGATGCCGAGCGCCGCACAGGCGCTTGCCTATATGCGCCGGAGAATCGCTGCCGCCTCTGGGACGGCACAATAGTCGGCCGCCCGAGCTACGCAAGAAAAGAAGTGAGACAGTATGTTCTTCAGCTTTGTTCCGAGATGATGGAGCTTGGTTTTGACGGAGTTAATTTTGCCTTTACCCGCGCTTTGCCGATGACTCTTTTCGAGGATGCTTTCCGTGAGCGTTTCAAAAAAGAGTATGGCGAGGAAGTAAAGAGCAAAGACGATAAGAGAGCGCTTGATTTACGGTGCAAGATAACGGGCGAGTTCCTTTCCGAGGTGAAAAAGCTGCTCGGGGAGAAAAAGCTCTCTCTTACCGTTCTTTGTTCCGTCGCCCGCAACAGGGAATACGGCCTTGATGTAAAAGCTCTTGCGGCATCAGGCGTCGTTGATGAATTTATTGTAGACGGAGAAGATTTCCGTCTTCCGAGAAAAATAACGATCGACAAGATTGATTTTGAATCTTTTCGTAAGGCTGTCGCTGGGACGAAGGCAGTGCTTCGCCCTCAGTTTACAACCTGGTGGAATGGTTATGACACGAAGAACTTCCGAAAAGCCGCCGAGGCCGGCTTCGCCCCTGCCTGTCTTTGGGATGGGGCGCACATGCAGTGGACTGATTGGGAGCGGATTCGTCGTTTTGACGGAAAAGATTTTTCAGCGGCTGAGCGCTGGGAGAAGGCACATCCTGATTCTTCCCGCGTAAAACGCCTTAAGACGGTTAATAATTTCGATATTCTGGAGTATCCATGGTGGCTGGCATTTTGATTAAGCGAAAAATATTTGTCGCGTCAGTTTTTTGCGCAACCTCTCTTCTTCTTAGAGGAGAACTTGCGTTTGTTCCGTGGGTGGGTGACGGCCGCCCCATTTGCGAGGAGGCGGCATGGTACGAGAAAGAGTGCGCCCCAGAGTTTAAGGCCGAGTTCGTCCTCTCAGAAGGAGTGAAAGAGGC
>JAHBAE010000049.1 GCA_018384485.1 Kiritimatiellia bacterium | reverse complement strand
GCGTCCG
Organism: Kiritimatiellia bacterium; assembly: GCA_018384485.1. GTDB lineage: Bacteria > Verrucomicrobiota > Kiritimatiellia > RFP12 > UBA1067 > UBA1067. The sequence continues at coordinate 34,688 of JAHBAE010000049.1, read as the reverse complement.
CCCGCATGCAGGGCAAAACCATCGGAGCGTAGGCTCGATGCCTACGCACAAAAAGACAGTCGGGCGCGTCCGATGGGGCGTCCCTGGGGGGGGCAGCGATGCGCCTGACGCGCCACGACAACTCGGATTGGCTGCTGCGCTGCTGGTTGTTGGTTGCTGAGACACCTCCAACGCATTAAAAACGATTCAGGGGCCCAAAAGGGGAAGAATCGGCTTTTAATGCGTTGGCCGTAATCACTCCCCCACTTCTATATGCGCAGGGCGACTATTTTTGATATACTACCCACTATGAATGGATATAATTCAGTTGTCTGCATAAAGCAGGTACCAGACACGAAGAAAGTGACCGGAGATGCCATGAAGGCCGACGGCACTATCAATCGCGCCGCTTTGCCGGCAATCTTCAACCCGGAAGATAAAAACGCTCTTGAAGCGGCACTCTCCGTAAAGGAACGCTACGGCGGCACGGTGACTGTTATCACCATGGGGCTGCCGGCTGCGAAGGCAGTTCTTCGCGAAGCGCTTATGTGCGGCGCAGATAGGGCGGTTCTCGTAACTGACCGTAAGGCTGCCGGCTCCGACACTCTTGCAACGAGCTACATTCTTTCTATGGCGGTGAAGAAATTCAACCCCGATCTCGTCTTCTGCGGTCGTCAGGCTATTGACGGCGACACGGCTCAGACAGGTCCGCAGATAGGAGAGAAGCTCGGCTATGCCGTAGTCACTTATCTTGAAAACCTCTCCCTCGAAGGCAATGAAGCTGTTGCCGTTCGCGATATCGGAACTGGTGTTGAGACATGCCGTGCCAAGCTGCCTGCTCTCTTTACCGTCACGGAAAAGTTTGGGGAGCTTAGACCCTTCATAATGCGCCGCGTGATGAAATGCAAAAATGCGGAGCCTGAGATTCTTTCTTGTGATGATATCGGCTGCGAAGAGGCGCGTTGCGGTTTTGCCGGTTCTCCCACGAGCGTTAACAAGATTGAATCTGTTGTTCTCGCAGGAGGCGAGTTTAAAGAGGTTGCCGCGACAGATGAAGGCGTTCAGGCTCTCGTCTCTGAGCTCATCAAGGACCATACGATCGGGTAAAGGAGTTTTATGAAGAATACAAAAGGTGAAGTCTGGGTATTCGCGGAGCAGGAGGAGGGCAAGCTCTCCGAAGTTCCGTTTGAACTTCTCGGCAAGGCCCGTCAGCTCGCAGACAAGCTCGGCGTGAAGGTCGGTGCAGTTCTTATGGGCAGTTCTGTCGAGCCTCTTGCGAAAGATCTCTTCGAGGCGGGCGCCGATATCGTTCATCTTATTGATGATGAGCGGCTTGCCGTCTTCCGCAACAAAGCTTACCGCCATGCGATGGTTGGGCTTATAAAGGAAGTTTCTCCTCAGATCGTCATTTTCGGCGCCACTCACATGGGGCGCGATCTTGCTCCTTCTGTTGCCTCGCAGCTCGGCTGCGGCCTTACGGCCGACTGCACCGATCTTCAGATCGGAGAATACGAGGATAAAAAGACTAAAGAGGTCTTTTCAAACGTTCTCCATCAAATCCGCCCTGCGTTCGGCGGCAATATCATAGCCACGATCGTAAATGCGCGCAACTGGCCGCAGATGGCTACTGTGCGTGAAGGCGTTATGAAGCCGCTTCCTCGTGCAGAGGGGCGCACGGGCGAGATTGTAAAGCACGATTCCCATCTTGACGGCGTCGAAATCCCCGTTGAAGTCGTGGAAATCGTCCGCAAGGTCTCGTCTGTCAATCTCAAAGGCTCGCGCATCATTGTCTGCGGCGGCGCCGGAGTTGGATCGAAGGAGAATTTTAAACTTCTCCACGATCTTGCAGCCGCTCTCGGAGGAGCAGTCGGCGGCAGCCGTGCCGCTGTCGACCTCGGCTACTGCGAACACGAACGTCAGATCGGGCAGACCGGCGTCACTGTGCGTCCCGCGCTTATGATTAGCTGCGGTGTTTCAGGTGCCGTGCAGCATCTTGCCGGAATGCAGGATTCGGCGAAAATCATCGCCATCAACACCGATAAGGACGCGCCAATTTTCAAGGTTGCGCATTACGGTATCGTTGGCGATTTGAATGTCGTCATTCCTAAGCTCATCAAGGCTATCAAGACGAAAGGCGAGTGATAAAATGGGCAATTTCTACAAAGATAACAAGGATATCGAGAACGTCATAGACTTTCTTGATCTCGGCGAGGTAGCGGCGCTTCTTGAAGAAGATTTCAAGTACGCTGAAGAATACGATTTCGCGCCGAAAGACGCAGCAGAGGCAATCGACAACTATAAGCGCGCGATATCTTTATGCGGTGAGATTATGTCCGACCGTATCGCTCCTCTTGCGGAAGAAACTGACCGCGTGGGCAATACTCTAAATGAGGACGGCTCCGTAACGCGCGCACCCGGGATGGCGAAGGCGATTGAGCTGTTTGGTAAGACGGGCCTTATGGGCGTTACGATCCCTTATTATCTCAACGGCCTTAACATGCCTTGCACCGTTCTTACGGCATGCAACGATATCGTCAGCCGCGGAGATGCGGGGCTTATGAACCTTTTTGGACTTCAGGGCATTGCTGAGACGATCAATTCCTTTGCCGACGAAGATATTAAAAAGGAATACGTCCCTCGCCTCGTTAGCGGCGAATGGACAGGCGCGATGGTTCTTACAGAGCCTGACGCAGGAAGCGATCTTCAGTCTGTCAAGACGACTGCCGCGCTCGACGAAAACGGAGTTTGGCGCGTCAATGGCGTTAAGCGCTTCATCACGAACGGCTGCGGCGAAGTGCTTCTCGTCCTCGCCCGCACGGAGCCTGAGTTCAGCGATGGGCGCGGCTTAAGCTGCCTTCTCGTTGAGAAGGGGCCTTGGGTGAAGGTGCGTCGCCTTGAAAACAAGCTTGGCATCCACGGCTCTCCTACGTGCGAGATGGTCTTTACCGATGCTCCCGCAAAGCTCATCGGGCTTAGAAAGCGCGGGCTTATCACGTATGTAATGGCGCTTATGAACGGCGCGCGAATGGGTATCGCCGCGCAAGGTACGGGCATTGGCGAGGCTGCCTACCGCGCCGCGCGCGACTACGCCGCCTCGCGTAAACAGTTCGGCGTTACCATCGACAACTTCCCCGCTCTCAGAGAGCTTATGTCGACTATGTCTGTTGAGCTTCAGGCCTCGCGCCTCTTGACGTACTACTCGGCGAAGAATGTCGACCTTGAAACTGGACTTACGAAAAAATTCGAGTCTCTTAAAGGCACTCCCGAGGCGCAGAATGTGCGCGCGCGTCTTAAGAAGGTTGCAGCCTTCAATAAGATGCTTACGCCGATGGCCAAGTACTACGGCTCTGAAATGTCCATGCGCAATGCGCAGGGCGCGATAGCCGTTCTCGGAGGTTCCGGCTTTATGAAGGATTATCCTTGCGAGAGGTATCTTCGCGATAGTCGCATCACCACGATTTACGAGGGCACATCCCAGCTGCAGGTCGTGGCGGCTATAGCCGGTGTGACGGGCGGGCTTGTCGCAACCGTCATTGAAGATATTCTTGGAGCAGGATGGTCTCCCGAGCATCCGCGCATGTCGGCTCTTTTGAAGGAGCTTGACGATGCTATCGCATATGTCAAGGGCAGAGAAGATGCCAAGACTTATCTTGATCTTTCCGCTCGCAAGCTTGTTGATGCAGGAATCGCGCTTATTGTTACGGCTCTGTTCTTTAAAATGTCTGAGAAGTATCCCAACAAGAAGGCCGCGCTCAATTTCTGGCTCGCCAACGAATTCGCCCGCGTGCGCGGGGAGATTGCGAAGGTCATGTCGGGCTATTCGGGTTCAACTGATGAGTTTGAGGTTCTCGCGCCCATGCCCCCGGTGGAAGACTGAAAAAGATATAGCCTAAAAGCAATACGCCCCGCTTTGAAAAAAGGCGGGGCGTTATTTTTGCAAAAAAAAGAAACGGTGCGTTACATCACCGTTTTTTTTGGTAAGCCGAGGGTCGGATTCGAACCGACGCGTCCTTGCGGATCCTGATTACAAATCAGGCGCAGTCAACCACTGTGCCACCCCGGCGTCAGTGAAGTGTAGTATATCATATTTTCCGACGATTTGGTATAATACGCATTATAAAAATAAATATTTCCTAATAATATGTTTAAACCAGTTTCAAATAGGGTTGCTTTCCCGAAAATGGAGGAGGAAATTCTTCGCGTTTGGGAGGAGCGTGGTACTTTTGCAAAATCTTTAGAGCGCAATCGCGATAAAGAGCGTTATACGTTTTATGACGGGCCTCCATTTGCCACGGGGCTTCCTCATTATGGGCATCTCCTGGCCGGTATCATCAAGGATATTGTTCCGCGCTATCAGACGATGCGCGGCAAATATGTTGAGCGCCGTTTCGGTTGGGATACGCACGGGCTTCCCATTGAGGCTCTTGCGCAGGAGGCGCTTGGCGTTGCCGGGGCGCCTGAGATTAAGGCGCTCGGAGTAGATAAATTCAACGAGCAGTGCCGCTCGATGGTTCTTAAATACGTCAACGAGTGGGAGAAGACTGTCACCCGCATAGGGCGTTGGGTTGATTTCAAGAACGATTACAAGACGATGAACCCTGATTTCATGGAGACTATCTGGTGGGTCTTCAAGCAGCTTTGGAATCAGAATCGCGTCTATAAGTCGCACCGCATCATGCCTTACAGCTGGAAGCTTTCTACGCCGCTTTCCAACTTTGAGGCTGGCAGCAACTATAAGGATGTGCAGGACCCCACGGTTACGTGCCGCGTTCGCGCAACATCGGTTGCGAGCGAAGAGTTGAGAGCGAAGAGCGAAGGCAGCGTTTTATATTTCCTCATTTGGACGACGACGCCCTGGACGCTTCCTTCCAACCTTGCGATTTGCGCAGGCGCTAAACTCGATTATGTCGCCGTGCGAGATTTGACTGACGATGTCCGCCCCATTTACGTTATGGCAAAGGCGCGCCTTCCTTTCATTTTCAAGAAGGAAGAGATGTATGAAATTGTCTGGGAGGGCAAGGGCGAAGAGCTGAAAGGCTCTGAATACGAGCCGATCTTCCCGTATTTCGCCGACAAAAAGGCGGAAGGCGCATTCCGCGTCATAAACGACGATTACGTGACGACTGATGATGGCGTAGGCTTAGTTCATATTGCTCCCGCGTACGGTGAGGATGACTTCCGCGTCTGCAAGGAGGCTGGAATTGCGGCTTTTGCCGATCCTCTCGATGAGTCGTGCGCGTTTACAGATGCGATTGCTGAATTTAAGGGCCGCTTCTGCAAAGATTGCGATAAGGATATTATCAAGCTTCTTAAGGCTGAGGGCAAGCTCGTCCATCAGGCGACGATAGTCCACTCTTATCCTTTCTGCGACCGCACTGATACGCCCCTTATCTATCGCGCCATTGATGCGTGGTATGTGCGCGTGGAAGATCTTCACGAGCGTCTTGCCGCAAACAACGCGCCTGTGCATTGGACACCGGAGTATGTTGGCGAAAAGCGTTTCGGCAACTGGCTTAAGGAAGCGCGCGATTGGAATATTTCCCGCAATCGCTTCTGGGGTAGCTGCATTCCCGTATGGATCAACGATGAAGATCCGGAGGATATGATTTGCATCGGCTCCGTGAAGGAGCTTGAAGAGCTTTCGGGCGAGAAGGTTACCGACCTTCACAAGCATTTCATCGATAAAATCGTCATCAGGAAGGGCGGCAAAACTTATCACAGGACTCCCGAGGTGCTCGATTGCTGGTTTGAGTCAGGCTCGATGCCGTACGCTCAGCAGCACTACATGGGAGAGTGTGAGAATGTTCAAATGAGCGAATGTTCGAACGGTGGAGCGCAAGCCGATTCAAACATTCAAACATTCAAACATTCAAACATTGACGACTTTTTCCCCGCCGACTTCATCGCCGAAGGCCTTGATCAGACTCGCGGCTGGTTCTACACCCTTATGGTGCTCGGCACATGTCTTTTTGACAAGTCGCCCTACAAGAATGTCATCGTAAACGGCCTCATCCTTGCGGAAGACGGCAAGAAGATGTCGAAGCGCCTCAAGAATTATCCCGATCCTAATTTGATGCTCAACACGTACGGGGCCGATGCGATCCGCCTTTACATGATCTATTCGCCTGTAGTGAAGGCAGAGTCGCTTAAATTCTCCGAGAACGGCGTCAAGCAGCTCATGCGCGATCTGCTCATCCCATGGTGGAATGCGTATTCGTTCTTCGTCACTTACGCGAATGTCGATGGTTTCCACGATGAAGAAGTAGCATTCCCGCAGTCTGACAATGTTCTTGATAGGTGGATTGTCTCTTCAATGGAGACGCTCATTTCCGATGTGACCGAGGCGATGGACGGCTATGACTTGCAGAAGTCGGTCCGCCCGTTCGTCAAGTTTATTGAAGATCTCACCAACTGGTACATCCGCCGCAGCCGCCGCCGTTTCTGGAAGTCGACGAACGACGGTGATAAGCTCTGCGCGTACCGCACCTTGAGGTATGTTCTCGTCCAGCTTGCGAAGGTTGCAGCTCCCTTTACGCCCTTTATCGCCGAAGAGATTTACACGAATCTCAAAGGCGCGAGCGATCCCGAGTCTGTGCATCTTTGCGATTTTCCCTCCGCCAATGTCGCCGCGCGCGATCTCGATCTTGAGCGTCGCATGGCCGATGTGCAGGCAGTGGTGGAGCTTGGCCGCCGTCTCAGGGCCGATAACGACCTTAAAGTCCGTCAGCCGCTTTCGGCACTCAAGCTTTCGGGCGGCGATGTGAAGGGGCTTGAGGAACTTATTGAAGATGAGCTTAACGTCAAGCGCGTTGAGTTCATCGCCGATGAGACTGAGCTTTGCAACGTGAGCTTCAAGGCCAACTTCAAGACGCTCGGCAAAAAGTGCGGATCGAAGATGAAGGCTGTCGCAGCGGCGATTGCGAATATGGGCAGCGGCGAATGGGGTGCTATGGGCGGAGAGACGAAGGTAATTGAAGGAGTTGAGATTACCTCCGAGGATGTGCTCGTCACGCGCTCGCCGAAGGAAGGGCTCGTTGTCGCTTCCGAAGGCGTGGTGGTAGTAGGGCTTGAGACTCTTCTCACGCCTGAGCTTATCGCCGAAGGCCTCGCGCGCGAATTCGTAAGCCACGTCCAGTCAATGCGCAAGGAGGCCGATTTCGAGGTTACGCAGCGCATTAAGGTTGTCGTTTCTTGCGATGGTGTTCTCAAAGCTGCGCTTGAAGAACATTCCGCTTACGTCAAGGGCGAGATTCTCGCGCTTGAGCTTTCGTTTGAAGAAGGCGAAGGCTCCGTTGACATCAACGGTCATAATGTGGCGATAAAAGTGGAAAAGGCTTGAGTTGAAAATGTCAGAGGCAGGCGAGATTGCGGTAAGAAACGCAACGCTTAAAGACGCGGAGCGCATTTACGCGCTCGTGCGTCGTAATTCTGATCAGCTCGTTCCGCGCTCTCTCGGCAATATCGTAGAATCGATTGACAGGTTCTTCGTTGCCGAGGCAGATGGCGAGATGGCTGGCTGCGCCGCTTATCAGATACATCCTGAAATCGGCTCGCCTGAATCGGCGGCGGTGGAGATTGTCTCTGTTGCCGTGAAGACAATTTTCCGCCGCAAGGGAGTCGGGCGTAGGCTCGTCAATTCCGTGATGGAGCGCATCCGCGCTTTCGGGCCGAGGCAAATTGTGGCGCTTACATTCGCGCCTGAATTTTTCGGGACTCTCGGTTTCGTAGAAGTTCCGAAAACAAAAGTGATGCATAAGCTTTATACCGGCTGCATTAATTGCACGAAGCATGATAATCCCTTTACCTGTCCTGAAATCGCGATGGAGTTTAGGGGCGATGCGGCCAAGACTGTAAACTAAAAACGGGAGGAAAACAAATGAGACCAGTAGTGTTTATTATCCGCGACGGTTGGGGCGTCAATGACCGTAAAGAAGGCAACAGCGTGTACGGTGCCAAGACGCCTGTCATCGATCAGATCCGTGCTCGCTATCCCCACTGCCTGCTTGATTGCTGCGGCGAGGCGGTAGGCCTGCCCGACGGCTACCAAGGTTCGTCCGAAGTCGGCCACCTCAATATGGGAGCCGGGCGCATCGTCGTTCAGGAGTTGAAGCGCATTGACGACGGGCTTGCCTCGGGCGATCTTTTCAAGAACGAGAAGTGGCAGAATCTCATTGCCAACTGGAAGAAGAACAATTCGCAGTTCCATTTCTTCGGGCTTCTTCAGGATGAGGGCGTTCACGCCCATCAGGAGCACCTCTTTAAGCTCATGAAGCGCGCCCGCGCAGAATTTCCCGAGGGGAAGATTGTCGTGCATCCGTTCCTCGACGGCCGCGATACGCCGCCCAGGTCCACGCTTGAATATATCGCCCGCCTCAAACAGGAGCTCGCCACCATTGGAAACGCCGTCATCGGCACGGCGATGGGCCGCTATTACGGAATGGACCGCGCTAAAAAGTATGCGCTTACCGATACAGCGTATTCGTGCATCGTCGACTGCGCCGGCAAGCGTGTCGCATCGATTGAAGAGGCCGTCAAAAACGAGTATGAAACCGGCAAGACGCCCGACAATACGCCTATGACCGACGAGTATATTCCTTGCTATGTAATCGGAGACTACGCCGGCATGCAGGATGGTGACGTCGTAATGCACACCAACTATCGTCAGGACCGCGCGATTCAGCTTACCCAGGCGTTCGTGTGCGATGATTACGCAGGCACGCGCGCGCGCCGTCCGAATGTGACGTTCCTCGGTTTTTCGCGCTATTGGGATGAGTTTGAAGATTATCTCCTCGGCGCGGGCGGCGCGGGCGGCAGCATGGACAATCTCCTTGGCGAGGTCATTTCCAAGGCTGGGCTTAAGCAGCTTCGCATTGCCGAGACGCAGAAGTTCCGCCATGTGACGAGCTTCTTCAACGGCAAGTCCACGACTCCTTCCGAAGGCGAGGATCAAGTTGATGTTCCCAGCCGCTTTGATCCCGCGACGTTCGCCTCGCACCCCGAGATGGATGCGTACACGGTGACGGATGAGCTTTTGAAGCGTCTTGAAAACAATCCCTACGGCTTCATCGCGGTAAACTACGCCAATTGCGATATGGTTGGCCATACGGGCGACATAGAGGCTGCGAAAAAGGCCGTTGAAGTTACCGACGAATGCATCGGCAAGCTTCTCCCGCGTCTTATGGAGCTTGATGCCCATGTTCTTATTTTCGCCGACCACGGCAACGCCGAGCAGATGGTCGATTACAAGTCGGGCCTTACGAAGACTTCGCATACGCTCAATCTCGTTGAGTGCTTCTATGTCGCCAACGATGCCGCGGGCGTAAGGCTTACGCCTCTTGCGAAGCTTTCTGCCGTAGCGCCTACAGCCCTTCAGATGCTCGGCATTCCCGTGCCGTGCGAGATGACGACGCCTTCGCTTCTTGCCGGCAAGGAGCCCTGGTCTGAAACGAACCTCAATATATGATGAGCCTTACCTGTCTTCTTCTTGCAGCCGTTTTGGAGATTCCCGTTACAAACGGGGTCTCCATTGCCGATGCTTTTGACCAGGCTTATCGCGCGCGGTTGCAGGATGCGAAGGCCGATATCGTCATTGACATCCAAGTCAAGGGCAGGGCTCTTAACAGGCCTATTTCCATTGACAAGAATTTTCAGGCGAAAGATTCGGGCAAGCTGATTATCCGCGGCTCGGGGAAAAAGAGGCCGCGGCTTTTTGGCAGCCTTCCTGTTCGCGGCTGGAAGAAGCTGCCTGTCAAGATGAACGGCAGGAGCGATGTTTGGGAGGCGGATGTTTCATCGTTTGAGCTGACGGATCAACTCTCGTCTCTTTATATGGACGGGAAGATGCTTACGCTTGCGCGATACCCCAATTTCGATCCGAAATCGCCTTACGCCGGGGGGTGGGCTTATGTTCCCGGCAGGTGGATCAGCATGTATACCTTCCCCGATAAGGAGCCTTCGGGAAACCGCACCTGCATGCGCGTGGGGAAGGATGATTGGCATGATTGGAAAGTTCCTTCGGAAGGGCGTATTGTAATATATCCGCGTCAAAGGTACGGCAGCAGTTATGTGCGGATATCGGAATTTACGCGCGAGAAACGGATTATTCATTTCGCCCAGCAATTATGCGATCTGCCGCGTCCGGGAGACACGTATATTTTAAGCGGTTTCCGCGAGGAGCTTGATGATTTCGGCGAATGGTGCCATGATCTTAAAGCTGCAAAAATTTATTTAATTCCTCCGAAGGGTAAAAATCCAAACAAGAACGTCGTCACGATTCCGACGATAGATTCGATTTTTTATTTAGATGGAGCGCATCATGTAGAGATCGAGAACCTCGAGCTTTGCGCAAGCTTGAAGTGTCTCATAGCCAAAGGCGGCGGCGATGTCGTTTTGCGCGGATGCGATATTCACGATTTCGAGAAAAGGGCGCTTGAGTTTTTCTACGGCTTTAACAATGTCATAGCCGATTCAGATATTTACGATCTCGGCGCCTGTGCACTTCATATTGTAGGCGGCAGTGCGAAGCATTTGAACGGTTCAGTCGTCGATAACTGTTATATCCATAATATCGGCAAACTAGACCATTGCTCCTCTGGGATCTTTCTGGAGGCGCAAGGCGTTAAAGTGCGCCATTGCCTGATACACGATATTCCCGGATGGCCTATCTACCACATGGGTTCGTTCCATGAATTCACCGACAATAGAATTCATCATTATATGCTTGAGAGCGAGGACGGTGCTGCGATGTACACCTGTTCCTACACTGGCGGGCTTGGCACGATAATTGCCCGCAACTGGATTTCAGACGGTATCGGTTTCGCCAAATGCGCTGGGTTCGGGCCTTTGGCGTTTTATCAGAACTGCCATGGTCTTTATTTTGACGCAAACCCATCAGGCGGCCCAGGCGGCGCGCTCGTATACAATAATGTTTTTGAGCGCATCAGCGGAATGGGGCTTAAGCTCAACAGCAACCGCTGCATGATGATTACAAACAACGTCTTTTATAAAACAGGCCGGAAAGAGTTGGGGCAATGGTCGTATGCGATACAGATGACAGGCGCGAAATACGATCCTAAGGAACATTCATCCACCGTTAACACATGGAATTCAATTCTGTCCGCGCGCCCTGAAGTCGCTTCATGGCCATTTTTCGCATGTCCTCCCGACAAGACTCCTGGCGGGAACCACAGCTGGTCAAACGTTCTTGAGCGGAATATCTGGTATTATCCCGATTGTCCTGCTCAGAGGCTCATAATTCACGGTGGGATGGATTTCAAACATCACACGTTTGATTACAACTGGATATGCCCGGGGAAAGACGCGAAGTATCCTATCATACAGGGTTTTGCGTGGAAGGATGTCTGGACGCGCAAGTTTGAGCACGATAAAAATTCCATCGTGACGGATTCCATCGCTTTTGTAAATCCTGCCAAGGGTGATTTCACTCCTAAAAACGGCAATATACTCAGGAAACTCGGTATTAAACCCGTCAAGGTAGATAAGTGCGGGCTTTATGTCAGCAAGTTCCGCCCTTTCATTACGAAGGAGAGGGAAGGGGCCGCGAATCACCCGGAATGGTTTAAAAATCCTGTGCACATAAATCCGCCGAAGGAGAAAAATCCGCCGGAAGGGTTTTCAAGGTAGTTTGTCATATCGTTAGTTTAAGGTAAAACAATAAGAAAGGAAACAAATAATGAAAAGATTAATAGCTGCCGTCTGTGTAAGCATGGCGGTATTCGCCCTGAGCGCGGCGGAAAGCGTCTTTAAGAAGGCGCAAGGCGTTTGGGTTCAGGAGCCTGAACTTGCAAAAGCCTCCAAGAGCATCACATTTAACAGGTGGATTGGTCTTGATGAATCTGAAACTATTTTGCGTATCGCATCCGATCGTCCTGTCAAGGTGAATCTCGATTGGAATCAGATAGGTTGGATTCCCGGCGACGGCAAAGCTCATGACCTTCCACTTTTCGGCGGAAAGGGCGTTCATTGTCTTGATATTTTCTGCGCTTCTGATGCAAAGTGGCTTCGCGCCGAAGTTGTCAATGCCGACGGCAAAGTTACTGTCGCTACGGGCGATGAAGCGGTGACAAAAACTCGTGCCATTGTCTCCTGCTTCACGAAGAAAGTTCCTGATCCTGAGAACCCTGGCAAGGAGAAGAGCGTCCCCGTTCCTGCAGTCGTTGTGAAGTGCCCTGAAAGCGCTCTTGCCCCCGGCCTTGCTCCAAGCGGCTCTTTCGCGGCGTTCAAGTGCACTGAAGGCAAGCATTGGCTCTATCGTGCTACTGAAGGGAAAAAACTTGTCTTCAAGACTGAAGAAAAAGTCTGCGGCGTTCCTTCGGCTTCGATTTATTGCTCCAAGCCTGGCTCCATCACTGTAAAGTGGGGCAAAAATCCAGATGAGAGCCGTAAGATCACTTGCGAAAAGGAAGGCGGCGCCAATTTCGTGGTGATGGACGCTTATAAAATCGACACGATTGAGTTTATTGTCGATAAGGGTGAGTTTGAGCTTATCAATGTCGGCTGCCATAGGAACGTAGATTCCGACCTTCTCCTCACTTCTCTCGTTACGAGCGATCAGAAGCTCAATGCTGAGTTCTTGGCAGCCCGCGATGCGAATGACCGCGACAAGGTAAACGCTCTTATCGCCAAGTCTCTTGGACTTAAGGGTATTGACAAGAAGGCTAAGACGATCACCATCGATCCCACCGTCAAGAACGGCCTTACGTTCTGCGGCGCTAAGATTTGCCTTGGTCTCGATTCCGATTCTGTTGCCGACTTGCGCTGGATGCGCGATGCCGGCGAAGGTCTTGCAACCGATTCAAGCAAGCTCCCCGAGGGATGGAAGCTTATTCGTGACTTCGATATGCAGGCGGAGTGCCAGAGGCTCGTCGATGAGGCTATTGCCGACGGTCTCCAGGGCGGCATTCAGTTCTGTGCCTACAAGGACGGCAAGTGCATCGTTGATGTTTTCGGTGGCAAGCTCACGCGCAAGCCCGATTCCGCCGATGTTAAAAGCGATTCGCTCTTCCCGATTTTCTCCACGGAAAAGCCTCTCCTTGCAACCGCGTGCCATCGCGCTGTAGAGAAGGGCTTTATGGATTATGATAAGCCTCTTTGCACCTGGTGGCCTGAGCTTGATGAGCGCGGCTTTTTCGCCAAGCTTTTCAACCTCGATTCCGACACGCTCAAGGAGCGCCTCACTCTTCGTGAGACTCTCGCCTACCGCACTTGCATGCCCGGCGGCAACCCCGGCGGCAAGAACAACCCCGTCTGCAACCGTCCTCTCACTAATAAAGAGCTTTGCGACTGGGACTTTGTCTGCAAGGTCGCCGCGGCCGACCGTCCTCACGCCATCCCCGGGACGACGCAGGCTTACCTTCCTATCGCTTATGCGTGGATGATTGGCCATCCGCTTGAAGTTGCCATGGGCAAGCCCCTCAAGCAGGTTCTTGACGAGGAAGTTCTCATTCCCTCGGGCATCGATAAGGAATTCTACTTCGTCGTTCCTCGCAGCGAATATTCCCGCGTTGCGGAATTCTCTTTCAGTCCTTTCTGCGAGGTCATGAACACCGACTGGGCAAGGCAGGCTCTTATTCCCAGCGCCTGGGCCGTTTCCTCTGCAAAGGCTCTCTGCAAGTTCTACAACCGTCTCTGCGGTTTTGACGGCAAGGAGCCTCTTGTAAAGAAGGCAACTCTCGATGAAGCTCTTAAGCCTTGCCGCCATGCCTCCGATCCGCTCCCGAACGCCAAGTCGATGAAGCGCGATTGGTTCATGCTCTTCGGTATGGGCTACGGGCTTTGGGGTTCCGCCGAGCGCATGGACCGTGTCTTCGGTCACGGCGGTGCGGGCGGCAGCGAGGGCCTTGTCGATCGCGACAACAAGCTTATCGTCGGTTACACTTGCAACTACGGCAAGAACTCCACTCTCATCCGCGACAAACTCTATGAGGTCGTCGGTATGCGTTGGCGTTATTGGAACGATAATGTGAACATTCAGGATCTTCAGATGTCCACGTCTACCGGCGGCTCGTACAGCTCGGGAATTACATCCCACTGATAAGAAGCGTTAAGTGAAGAATAAAACGGGCGCGAAGGAGCTTTCCCTTCGCGCCTGATTTTCTTTGTGAATACGGGCGAGGAAAAATGGTATAATTAAAATATGAAAAAGATATGCGTTTTCTTTGCTGGGCTATTGTCGTTGAGTATATTTGCGACAATGGCGTTTATTAATAATATCGCAGTTTTAGTTAGATGGTGGCGTTCTTTTCTCGCCGCAAACGGCGATTCTACGGCGATGGAAAGCGTTTCCGGAGTTTTTCCTTTTCTTGACTGGTCGGCGGTAGACCATTCTGCCGTCACCACCTTCATCCCGATGCTCGGGCTCTGGTGCATGACGATAGCGCTTTTAAAGCTTATTCGCCGCGTGAATGTGCGCACGGAAAATTTTCCGTTTTTCAAAGGCTCTGATCAGCTTAATGTGGCGCTCGGTCTTTTTGGCACGCTCTGGGGAATTATTGTAATCGGCTACTTTGACCTCGCCACCGTAACTATGGGCGATTTGATGCAATGCCTGCATACGGCGCTTTTCTCTACTTTGATGGCTGTAGTGTGGGTCTTTATGATAGACCATCCTGTAATTCGCCCGCTTTTTGCGCGTCTCGCCGAGAAGGCGCGTCTGGCGGTTGCAGACGATGATGATCTTTCCGCCGCAGTCTGCGGCCTTGTTGCGCGTATCAATGAGGCTGCAAACTCTTTTGAGAAGCATCAGAAAGAATTTGAGGAGGAGTCCGCTCGTCGCCTCCGTGAATACGAAGAGATGTTCGATAAACGGTTCAAAGCGTATGAGGAGGCTCTTAAAGCGCGCCACGGAGCGTACGCTGAGAAGTTTGATGCGATGCTTGAGAATTCTGAAGAGGCGTTCCGCCGCCGGCATATATCTTATGAGGCGGCGTTTGAATCGCGCCTTGCAGGTTACGAGAAGGAATTTGAAAAACGCCAGAAGGAGTATGTTGAGTTCTTTGCGCGGCGGATAGATGAGCTTGAAAAACGCGTAGCTGAAGAGAAAGAGAATGCGGAAAAGGCGAATGCGCGCCTTGCCGCCGTAGCAAGCGCCCTTAAATGATTTTAAGCAGACGTATGACTCAATCTGGCAAGAAAGCACTGATGAAGATAGCCTGCGGCGAGAAAGCCGCGAGGGCATCCGTTGACGATTTGCAGTCTCTTCTTCTGCAGATTGTCTTCGCGCTCCTTATGATTTTTATAATCGCCTATTTCATTTTTGTGGAGGAGACGAAAAAAGAGCGTGCAGAGCAAGTTCTCGATCTTAATCGCCAGAAGCTTGTTCTTGCGCTTGAAAAGACCGTTGAAAACCACCGCATCAAGTATGGCCTTAACGCGCTTATGACGCAAGGGACTGACGGCTCTCGGATTTTTGATGCGTCCTCCCATGTGCATGGGGGCGCTCTTTCGCTTGCGCCGGCCGCGGCAAAGGCGTTTTCGGCGGGGAGCGCGGCGGCGTTTCAGGATTACTCCGACGCTGAGAAACTCCACGAATCGTGGGTGAAGGAAGTAATGGAAGCTGCCGCCGTTGGTGAGCTTGGCGAGGAGGAAAAAGCCTGGCTTAACGATGCCGTAGCCGAGCGCATTGAGATGGTGAGGCTCGATACGCGAGGAGTGCAGCGCGCGCTTGCGGCGCGCCTTCAGGAATCGCTGATAGAATCGTCTTCATCCCTTGGAACGATAGAAGACGCGAATGCACTTGCTGAGGCGATTAAGTTGAAGTCTCTTGAAATGATCAAAAAAGAGATAGGTGCGGAGGTGTTGCCGTGATTTTTCTATGCCTGATTCTTTCTTCGATGTTGAGCGCCGGCAACGCGGAGTTTGACCGCACCGCCTCGGAGGGCGCGGCGCGCATAACGATGGGCAGGTTTGTCCGTTCGCTTCGTCTGAGCGGTCTTCCGTCTGGAGTGCTTTCGTCGGAAATGTTGAAAAATCCAGAGAGTTTTTCTTCTCGCACGGCTGCGGTGGAGCGCTGCAACTCGATTTATTTGTCAAAGACGGCGGAGGCGTTTTCAAATAAGCTTGAAAATGTAAGGCGCACTCTTTCGCTCGGATCATCGTTTGAATACGCTCTTTCTGAAGCCGATATGAAGAGCCTTCTTGATAAATTTCCCGCGGCATTCGAGCGTGAGCGGCGCGAGGCTGTAGATCAGCAAGCAAAGAATCTCGTTTCCGCAACGCGTCCGACAGAAAAAGAGTTTGAGGAAAAACCGACGGAACAATTGAAGCGCGAGATGGCTGAGAGGATTGTCAAAGCGCAGAAGCAGGCTGTCTTTGAGGAGAATTTGCAATATATTTCCGAAAAAATAGTTGCTCCTGTTTTGCGTAGCGCGGAAGACGAACTTAAGCGTCAGCGCGAGTATCTGATGAGGGCGCGAAGCGATGCGTCTTCTCCGACGGGCCTTAAGAGTGAGCTTGAAGAGCGCCTAAAAGCAAATGTTTCCGAGCGTTCGCGTGATGTTCCTGCTGAGGAGGCGTGGGGCGTCTTCCCGTCTGTTCTTAAGGATGCGTTGCCCAAGGCCGTCGAGCGCAGAATCGTAAATAAGATGAAGGCTCGAATGAACGATGTAAAACTCAATGTCGATGTTGCCGAAGTTGCGAAAATAATTTCTGGCGACATTGCTTCGCATGCCAAATATTCAGCAAGTGAGAAGAAGTTTGCTTTTATATATTCGTGTGCAGTTCTTACAAATGCGCTTGAGGCGACGCTGCGCGAGGCGAGAGAATCAGAGAGGGCGGAGCTTGAAGATTTCCTGTTGCGCCGCATGGGAAGCGAAGATGTGATAAAGGCGCTTGAGAAGGTTGTCAGGCGCGAGATAATGCCGAAGTGGAAGGTTGCGCGCGCCGAGATCGCGTCGACGGCGGCTAAAAAGATTTGGCCCTCGCTTGATGATGGCACATGGTATCCTGAGGCGTATTTGGCTGATGAAGTTCTTTCTCGTAGCGACTACATTAAGTCTATTCGTGCATGGCGCGAGATAAAAGGGCTGGAGAGCCTGGCTCGTTCTTCAGGGGATAAGAAGGTAATGGAGGAGAGTTTGAAGTTTGCGGATGAGCGCGTAAAGGCTGCGTTTGAACTTGCGCGTTCAGCGATATCGGCGCAGAATAAGACAGTAGATTCAACGCATGAGAGCGTACTTTCAGAGGTAAAGGCGAAGAAAGCCGTCTCTCCAGTTACGCTCAATGAAGTTATTTCGATGATAACCGACGCTACGGAGAAAATGTGGTCTAAAGAGCGCGTGGCGAAGTTGTGGTCTGATGGTGGCGCCCCGAAAAATGCCGCAGAGCAGCATGTTGCGCTTTTCCCGAGTGTGAAGAACAGAATAGAACTTTTGGCGCGAAAGATACTTGAAGAGATAAAGAAGGAGGAGCTTTCTCAGGCGAAGAGCGAGACAGAGGAGAAAATTGAAGGAAGCTCAGATGCGGAGAATGAAACTATGGAGTTTAAGATTTCAGTTATCAAGACGTCTAATCAGGTGGAGGTAAAGCTTTTGAAGGGTGAATCCACAGTGTTAGATAAGCAGGTGGAGTTAAAGTATTTGCCGTTTGAGAATGCGATGAAGGAAGTTTCGAGAAAGCTTGGCCGTGAAATTCTTTCGCTTCCCTGAGCGCGAGGGCGCTTTTTGTTTGGCAAATAGGAGAGGCGCTTTTGGAGAGATTATTCTTGAGGTGAAAAATTTGCCCAACAAATTGGGCGATATATTTGGTATAATACACGCACTTTTGATGTTGGGGATTTAGCTCAGTTGGTTAGAGCATCTCGTTTACACCGAGAGGGTCGGGGGTCCGAGTCCCTCAGTCCCCACCAAAGTCAAACTGTTTAACTGTCAAACTGTTTAACTGTAAAACTGTTTAACTGTAAAACTTCGGCTGTTACTGATTTTAATCGCTGTGAACATATTTTTGGTATAATACAACAATATGGCACAGGAGCAGTTATTTGCAGATGATTATAAGGTGAATCTCGATGTATTCGAAGGTCCGCTTGATCTTTTGCTTTACTTGATTCGCCGCGAAGAACTTGATATTTACGATATCCCGATTGAGCATATTACAGTTGAATATATGCGCTTTATCGAAGATGCGCGTAAACTTAATCTTGATATCGCAGGTGAATTTATCGTCATGGCGGCGACGTTGATGGTGATAAAATCAAGAATGCTTCTGCCTGTCAGCCGCCGCGCCGTTGAGGAAGGGCAAGATGAAGAGTGGGTCGACCCGCGCCTTGATCTCGTACGCCAGCTTATCGAATATAAGAAATTTAAAGATGCAGCTCTCAGGCTCGAAAATCTTGAGGCTCTTCAGGCGAATAGATTTGATTACGGCGGCGGTAGGCCCAAATTCGAGAAAACTGCAGCTGATGCGCGCGGGGCGATAGCCAATCTTGACCTTTTTGATTTGCTTACCGCATTTCAGGAAGTGCTTGCGCGTGCCGATGAAATGCCTAAAGAGGAGCTTAAAGGCATCCGCTTCTCTGTTCCCGACACGATGGATGCGATTCTTGAGCGCACCCGCACGGAAGGGCAGTTCTCTTTCCTTTCTTTGTTTGATCCCGAGAACTCTCCCAAAGGGCTTATCATTGTGACGTTCCTCGCGCTTCTCGAGCTGTTGCGCCAGCACAGAGTTATCGTTTATCAGAACGCGGCGTTTCATGAAATAACGATTCTCGCATCGAAGGAAGAACCAGCCGACAAACCGCTTGAAAAACCAGACGATTATGAGTGATGAAGTGAAAATCCCCTTGCCTCGTTCTTTGCAGGAAATCGTTGGAGCGTTGCTCTTTGCGAGCGAAACTCCTCTTACAGCGAACGAGATACGCGATGCAATCCGCGCTGTTGAGCCGGTTGATGGCGATAATTCTGAAATGATGGATGTCTACCGCACTTGTACGTCAAAGGAGATTGCCGAGGCTTTGCGAGGGCTTGAGAAAGCTCTTGATGTGGCAGGCGCCGGCTTTAGCCTCGTCTGTACAAGCAACGCTTATCGCCTTCAGAGCGCGCCGAGCTGCGGCCGCTATGTCCGCGCACTTCTTAAGATGGATCGCCCCAATCGTCTCGGGCGCGCTTCTCTTGAGACTCTCGCAATCGTCGCTTACAGACAGCCTATAACAAAGAGCGAGATAGAAGAAATCCGCGGCGTTGATGTTTCTGCAAACATTAAGACGCTTATGGACTTGCAGCTTATCCGCCTTGTCGGGAAATCCGAGTTGCCCGGTCATCCATTCCTTTACGGCACAACGCCGCTTTTCCTTGAGCATTTCGGTTTGTCTTCACTTGAACAGCTCAATGAGCTCGATCCGACTCTCCAGCGTTCCAACCCGCGCAAGAAAGCGCTCAATTATAAGCGTAAAGCGGATGAGAAGAGCGCCGCGAAGGAGGAAGAGGCGACGAAGGAAGCGGCAGAAAGCGAAGATACTTCATCAGAAGCGTCTCCAAGCGAGGAAGAGGTCGAGGAGGCTGTTATGACGGCGCCGGAGAGTATTCAAGACGATGAGGAAGATCTTTTTATCGATGATACTCCCGACGAGTTTGACGACGATGACGATGATGATTTCGACGATGAGGAGGATGAAGATGATATCGAAGATGAGGAGGATGAAAATGAAAAATAATTCCATCGGATTAATTCTCTTTCTTTTTTCTGTTACGTTTTTAGTTTCATGCGACAAAATAGGCGGTTCCGACAAAGCGTTTGCAGAGCGTGAAAGTTCCGCCTATCGTGCGGCGATGGAAGATTATCGTGCAGGCCGTCTTACGCGCGCTATTGCGGAGTTTGAGAAGGTTTGCCGCGAAAATCCCGCCAACTCTTCAGCGAGGTTTCAGCTTGCGTGCCTTTTGATGGATTCGAAGAAAGATTTCGTTGGCGCGTATTGCGCGTTTAAAGAATATGTTCTTCAGATGCCTGAAGGCGAGAAGACGCACCTTGCTAAAGACCGCCTCTCGATTTGCGAAAAGGAGCTGGCGAAAATTTTTGCAAAGCGAGCTGGTGGCAATAATGACGGAGCTTTGACGGCAGCGGAGGCGGATGAGCTGCGTAAGAAGCTTAAGGATTCGGAAGCGTCCGGAATGGAGTTGTCTAAGGCGTTGGAAGAAGGGAAAAAGCGCATTGTCGAGCTTGAAGAGCGCGTCAAACACTTAAAGGAGCTCGTCTCCGGAGGTGCCGAGGCAGAAGAGAAGGCGCGCGATATAGGCGATGTGAAGGCGCTGCTCGACTCTGAATCTGACGCGGATCAGCCGCCGCCGCAAAATGATGCGGCAAAAGTCTTGTCTTCGTTTGATGCCGATGCCCAGGCAACTCAGCCGTTTAAGCAGCCAGAAGGGGCAAAAGAGGCGCGTGACTTAGCGAAGAAGAAATCGGAAGAAGAGGCCGCGAAAAGGAAGGCGAGCGAGGAGGCCGAGAAGGCGGGGATCCCCGATACTTATGTGGTTCAGGAAGGCGATACTCTTTACAAAATTGCGTTGAAGTTTTACGGCAAGTCGTCGGCGTGGCGGCGTATTCGCGACGCGAACCGCACCTTGATATCTAATGACGGCAGAGTGAAAACAGGCCAGAAACTCGTGATGCCCAAATGAGTCCGTTCATCGAATCAGCTTCTATGGGCAATGCGGCGGAACGGAAAAAAGTTCCGTGGATTCTCGTTGACGAGACTTCGCAGGAAGGCAATCTCGTCAGATATCTTTCCGGTGGAGGCATGAATGTCTTCGGGCGCACTTTTTCGCAAGAAGTCGCGCGCTTTAAGCATCGCAGATTTTTGATGTTCTCCTCCGTGCTGGGTCTTTTATGGATGCTCTTTTGGGTGCTCTAATCACAGGTTTAACAAGGAAAGAAAAACAATGAAAAAATTACTTGTCACTTCCCTCGCATTGACCATCGCGGCGGTCTCTTTTGCTCAGCAGCGTCAGTCGAGCAGAGAGGCGTTCTTGAAAAATCAGGCTTACTCCGAAATGCAGCGTGTGCTGGCAGAGGTTGAGGTCGTTCAGAATAATTATGAAGATCTCGCATCCCGCCTGAGGCGCATTGAAGGCGCCGACGGTTCGAAGGGGCTTAAGGCTGAGATAGATTCTCTGCGCGCCCAGATTTCCGATCTCAAGCGCGAGGTTTCGTCAATGCGCTCTGAAATCGTCAATGAGCTTACGGCGAAAATTGTGAAGCTTCAGAAGATGCAGCCGAGCGCGCCGGCTCCTAAACCGACGAAAATTGTAATTGGGCCGCACAAGGAATACGTGGTTCAATCGGGCGATACGCTTTCTTTTATCTCGCAGGCCTTTAATACGACTGTGCGTAAAATTAAAGAGATGAACAATTTAAAAGGCGACAATCTCAAGGTCGGCCAGAAGATCATGGTTCCTATTGACTGAAAGGGCGAAGAATGAAAATACTTGTAGTAGGAAGCGGCGGCAGAGAGCATGCAATTACATGGCGCTTAACTCGCGATGTTGAGGGGCATAGAGTATTTTGCGCTCCCGGAAACGCGGGCACGGCTCTTATCGCTACGAATGTTAATATCGGCGTTTCGGAGATCGAGAAAATCGTTGAGTGGTCGAAAAACGAAAAGATCGACCTCGTCGTGGTTGGCCCAGAGGCTCCTTTGGTGGCTGGGCTTGTCGATGCGCTTGAAGCGGCCGGAATTAAAGCATTCGGCCCCGTGGCGGCAGGCGCACGCATGGAAGGAAGCAAGACTTTTGCAAAGGAAATCATGCAATCGGCGGGCGTTCCAACTGCTAAGGCGGAAACGTTTACCGACCCTCAAGCGGCGAAGGAGGCGCTTGCTTCTTACGGATTGCCTGTCGTCATTAAGGCCGATGGGCTCGCCGCGGGCAAAGGCGTTGTTGTAGCGGAAACGCTTCAGGATGCCGAAAAGGCTATTGATGATATGCTCGTGGGCAACTGCTTCGGCTCGGCTGGGGCGGAAGTGTTGATTGAAGAGTTCCTTCATGGCGAGGAATGCTCCATTCTTGCGGTGGTAGATGGCGAAAATGCCGTTCTCCTGCCTTCATCGCAAGATCACAAACGCGTCTTTGATGGCGATACAGGCCCGAATACAGGAGGCATGGGCGCATATTCACCTGCGCCGGTAATTACGGACGACAAGCTTCCTCTTATCCGGGACAAGATTATTCTTCCCGTGATAAAAGAGCTTAAGCGCCGCGGCATCATATATCGTGGAATCCTTTACGCCGGGCTTATGGTGAATGACGAAAATTCAAATCCTCGCGGTCCAGTTGCAATAAGCGGCTCGCCCGTCAATGTTGTTGAATTTAACGCCAGGTTTGGCGACCCTGAGACCGAAGCCATTCTGCCGCGCCTCGGAGGAAGTTTTGCAAATCTCCTTCTTCATGCGTCTGAAGGTACGCTAAAGGAAGAGGATGTCGTGGTGGAGGATATGGCAGCCGCGACAATCATCGCAGCTTCAGAGGGCTATCCGGGAAGTTATGCGAAGGGCAAGGAAATTTCCGGCCTTTCTGATGAAAGCGCGAACAGCGTTGTGTTTCATTGCGGCACGGCGGAAGCGGAAGGGAAGATCGTCACTTCCGGCGGGCGCGTTCTCAGCGTCACCGGATGCGGCAAGACTCTCCGCGAAGCGGTTGACGAGGCTTACCGCCGCATTTCGGGCATATCCTTTGAAGGGATGTTCTACCGCAAAGATATCGCGCACAGGGCGTTTGAGCGCACCGAGGCGTAGAGAATTGCTTATTACGGGAGTTTTGTTGCGTGAAAATACTCTCTCTTTCCAGCGGTTCTAAAGGCAACGCATACATTGTCGAGCATGAAGGTGATGCGCTGCTTATAGATTGCGGCATAGGGCCGCGTATTTTCAAGCAACGCATCGCTCCTTTTTTCCCGAGCGCCATTCGCTTTCACGGTGTTCTTATAACGCATAATCATTCAGATCATACTTCCGGCCTTCAGGCGTTTTTGAAGAGCAATCCGGAAGTTCCAGTTTATGCGAATGAGCTTACCGCCGAAAGCACAGGCTTTGAAACTGGTGTCGCTCCGTCGGCGTTCGTCTGCTTTGAAAACGGCCAGGATTTCTGCGCAGGGCCCTTCCGCGTAGAGGCGTTTTCTCTGCCGCACGATGCGAGCGATCCGGTAGGCTTTCTCGTTGAGGCAGATGAAATCTATTTGCATGCGACGGATTTCGGCGTTCCGGTAAAGGCGGCCGGCACTCGCCTTTCAAAAGCTGATGTGGCTACTGTCGAGTTCAATCACGAGACTGAGCTTCTGTATGCGAGCGGCCGCCATCAGTCTTTGATACGTCGCATATCGGGGCCTCGCGGTCACCTCTCGAATAACGACGCCGCCTCTTTCATCAAAGAGTATGCGTCGGAGAAATTGAAAAGAGTCGCTCTTGCGCATCTCTCTCAAGATTGCAATGCTCCGCATCTTGCGTTGAGTGCGGCGCAACAGGCCCTAAGTTCCGTTTCGCTCGGCCATATTCCCGTGAAAGTGTTCTCCCAGAATGAGGCTTTGCAGCTATGAGGGAGATTTTGCCGCTATTTTTCCTGCCGCTTTTTCTTATTGCTGGATGTTCTGGCTCGAGCATTGAAAAATCGTCATGGCCTGTCATGGGCACAATCGCTTCCGTTCAGGCTCGTGAGAAGGGCGATATGCCGCATGTTGAAGCTACGACCAAAGAAGCTTTTTCTTTAGTTGAAAAACTTCTCAACAGGTTCGATCCCGCCTCGGAATTGACGGCCCTCCAGAATCTCTCCGATGATGATGTTGTAAAAAACGCTTCCGCATCAGTCAGAAGTTGTTACGAGACGGCGTTTCTCGTCTCCCGACTTTCCGGTGGCGCGTTCAACCCGCGCTGGAGAGGCAGGCAAACGTTAGATCTCGGCGCGATAGCCAAAGGGTTCGCGCTTGATCTGGCGGCAGCCTCCTATTTACAGGTGGCGGCGTCAAAAAAATCTGGAGATGCGCTTATCGACCTTGGCGGCAATCTCATTTCCGCGAAAGGGTCGTGGACAACGGGAGTAAAATCTCCAGAGGGAAATGGCTTTGCTTCCGTTTTTAGCCTTTTTCAGGGGGAGGCCGTTGCGACGAGCGCTTCCTATTATCGCGGCAGTCATATTTATGATGCGCGCACAGGCAATGCAGTTTCCAACGGAGTCCTTTCCGTTACTGTAATTGCGCGTTCCGCTATGTGGGCAGACGCGCTTTCAACAGTTCTTTTTATTCTTGGGCCTCGGGAGGGAATGGAGTTTCTTGAGAAGCTTCAAAGAGAGCCTGCCTATCCTTTCGGCCGGGCGGATGATGTGGCCGTCTTGTGGATAATGGAGAGCGGCTCCCGTGTTACGGTTGATAAGAAAGGCCGTTTCAGATTTTAAGTCATGTGAGATTCTTCCAGACAAGAAAGGAGAAAAAATGAAATCGAATAGACGTGAGTTCCTTAAAGGAGCGTTTTGGATGGGTGCCACCGCCGCTCTTGCTGGCTGCTCTACAGGAGCGTTACGTATCAGCAGACCGGGCGGCTTGATGCAAGGCTTCGCAGCGGCGCCTCTTAAGAAAGTGCGCGTTGGAGTAATTGGCCTTGGTCGCGGTTTCGGCGGCGTGCAAAGAATGTTTCAGATTCCTGGAACGGAAGTTACGGCCATTTGCGATATTGTTCCCCGCCGTATCGACAGAGCGCTTGAATGGTGCAGGAAAAACGGCAAAAAGGCGCCAAAAGTCTACACTGGGAACGAAGAGGCTTGGAAGAAACTTTGCGATTCCGATGACGTCGATCTCGTTTATAATGCGACGCCTTGGCTTCTTCATACGCCTATCGCCCTTTACGCGATGAATGCTGGAAAGCATGTTGCCATTGAAGTTCCTGCCGCTCTTACGCTTGACGATTGCTGGGCTCTCGTCGAGACGGCCGAGAAGACGCGCCTTCATTGTATGCAGCTTGAGAACTGTTGCTACGGCGAGACTGAGCTTCTTGCTCTCAACCTTGCGCGCAAGGGGCTGCTTGGGGATCTTATCCACGGCGAGGCGGCCTACATTCATGATCTGCGCGAGTATTGCTACGGCAAGTTCGACAAGGAAAAAGGTGCCGGCGGATATTATGATTACTGGAGGCTTAATTACAACAAGGATCATGCAGGCAATCAGTATGAGACGCATGGCTTAGGCCCCATCTGCCAGTATATGAACATCAACCGCGGCGACAGGTTTGATTATCTCGTCTCGGTAGATTCAAAGCAGTTGAGCTTTGAGAAGTATGCCAAGGCAAAGTTCGGGCCTGACAGCTGGGAAGGCAAGATGAAAGTACAGATGGGCAATATGAACACAACAGTCATCAAGACTGTTCTCGGGCGCACGATTATGGTGCAACACGATGTGGCAAGCCCCCGTCCTTACAGCAGGCTTAACCTTATCAGCGGCACAAAGGGTATTCTTTGCGATTATCCTTTCCGCGTGGCGCTGGCGAAGGATGAGATCGAGTCCTGCCATGTCTTTGACAAAGAGAATGGTGAAAAGATTCGCAAGGAGCATATGCATCCTCTTTGGGCGCAGGCGGGTGAGCTTGCAAAGAAGATAGGCGGTCATGGCGGAATGGACTTCCTTATGGATTTAAGGCTCAGTTACTGTCTTCAGAACGGGCTTCCTCTCGATATGGATGTCTATGATCTTGCTTCGTGGTGTTCGCTCGGCGAGCTTACTGAAAAATCGGCGCGCAACCGCGGCTGCTCGCTCGATGTGCCTGATTTTACGAAGGGCGGTTGGAAGACGGCTAAGCCTCTCGGCATTGAGACGATCGATATGAGCAAGCTTGATATTTCCAATATCAGCTAAGTCAGCAAAGCGATAATCGTCAAATAGCCTTCTTCGCCAAGTACTCGGTCGGTCAAGACCGCGCCAGCGGTGTTGACCGACCTCGGCATCTGAGCATCTGAGCAAAAGTGCATCTGAGCTTTTTCGAAGGGTCGAGTCCGAAGCCGCAGTCGACCTTTAGATGTTTACCATCGACTGAAAGGCATATGCGGTTTTTCCCCGCTTTTCTAAACGTGACGGGTCCCCGCACGTCGACGACTGAGCAATGCCTTTACTTCCGAAGTGCCGCCACAAACTTGCGAATGGCTGCCATGAGTCCTATGATTCGAGACTTCATTTCGTGTGTGTACGGTGCGTAGCCTTGCATCTCCGCGATGACCAGTTGCGTATCAAGTTTCGCAAGAGATCCAAGTGAATAGGATAGGAATCTCCGGAAGTAGGCATCTGGTCGCTTTGAGCCTTCTGCAATGTTTGAGGCGATCGACACGCACGCTATTACGATCAGGCAGCGGGGACAGTCCCCCAATTGGCAGCGGGGGCAATTGGCAACGGGGACAGTCCCCGAATGGGCAGTCTCCGATTGGGCAGTGGGGCCAGTCCCCATGTGGTCATTGATTCGCAAGGATATCTCAGTCGCATCAAGGGTGATTGGTGCGATGCGGACAAATGCCACATCTGCGGTTCGCCCTTTGCCGGTACATGCAAACTTTCGTTGGTCGATAAGGACTACTGAATCACGCCAGAGTCGCGGCGCGTTCGTGCGTTTGTCAAGTAGCGACGCAGCCACTTTATTTCGCTGAAAATCCCATTTTGGCCGTTGTTTTTGTGGATGAAAAATGATAAAATATATGTGGTTTTATTAGGGTAACTATGCCCTGAAAGCATCAACAAGAAGATTCGAAATGGCAAAGAGATTAAAATCGTTTGGCGACTACAAGGCCGATGGCAACGTGTGGATCACCCTCACGACGGGTGAATACTACCCGGATATTCTCGTCAGCGCGTGCGAACTCTACAAGCCGGTTCTGGTCATGTTCTCCGAAATCCTCAAGCGTAGTGAGGATTCAACTGCCCTTTTCAAGGGCATTTGCGAGATCAGTGACAGTTGGATGCGAATCCAGTTGGCGCGTGTTTTTCGTAAGTACGTTAGCCCCGATACGCCCGTGGAGCTGTTGAAGAAGAAAAGCTCGGCACAGAAGATCTGCGATGATTTCCAGCACCGTTTCAGAAAGATCAACGAGGTTCAGAAGGCGTTCGACAGCCGACCCTTGCCGGACGAGGCGTTGTGTGCTGTCCTGTGGGAATACAAGGATCGCGGCAAGAAGGGCTATGACCTGACGGAGAAGTTCTTTGCCGTGATGCGTCGCAAGTTCCCGCAATACGCCATCAAGGGACCCGAACGTGCGGGTAAGGACATTCTTCTTGGGGATGTGTTCAAGAACTATCCCAATCCGCGACGTCCTGTTGACTTTCTCATATGCGATCCCAAGACGGACAAGGTTCTAGCGGTTGTTTTGGCGCTATATGATTCTGATCGTGGCGGCGCACAGGAGGACGACCGAACGGGCGGGTACAAGAATTGCGCAGACGAGATTCTTGCGTACTGCAAGAAAAAGCGCATGGGTACGAAGGTGATCTTCCTCAATGATGGGCCGGGACTTCTGCTTGGCTCGATGTGGCGCGACTACGCCGAAATCGAAAAGCGCGGCAAGGGCAAGATTCTCGTCACGACATTGCGGATGCTGGACGAACGGCTGACAAAGGATTGGTTGGTGAAGTAACATGGCGACGGGCGTATCGACAACGAAGTGGAACGGTGAACGGCAATCCATTGAAAGGACTGCCGCGGACGCCGATCTTTCCGTTACGTTGTCTTATGCGGGCAAGAAGCCGGTTGCGGAAATCCTGTCCGGCCCCTGTGCGCAGACGTTCAAGGTGTGGGGCGTTGCCGATGATCCGACGATGACGGTGAATCGTCTCTATTGGGGTGACAATCTCCCGATTCTGCGGATGCTATTGAACGATGACAGTGTTCGCGGGAAGGTGCGGCTCGTCTATATCGATCCGCCGTATGCGACGAACAGCGTCTTTCAGTCCCGTGACCAGAAGGACGCCTATGCCGACTTGTTGCAGGGTGCGCAGTTCGTCGAGTTCCTGCGCGAACGGCTGCTGGTGATTCGCGAACTGCTGGCGGACGACGGTTCGATCTATGTTCATCTTGATGACAACATGGCGTTTGAAATCAAGATGGTGATGGACGAGGTTTTCGGCAAGGAGCATTTCCAGAACTGGATCACGCGCAAGAAGTGCAGCACGAAGAACACGACGCGCAACCGCTTCGGTAACATCGCCGACTACATCCTCTTCTACACGAAGTCAAACGAGTTTGTCTGGAACCGTCCGTTTGATCCGTGGAGCGAGGACAAGATCGCCGACGAATATCCGTATGTGGACGAGAAAACAGGTCGCCGCTACAAGCGCGTGCCAGTTCATGCCCCCGGCACGCGCAACGGCGCGACGGGCGGCAAGTGGCGCGGAATGTTGCCGCCCAAGGGCAAGCACTGGCAGTACACGCCGACGACGCTGGACGAACTGGACGCTAAAGGCGAAATCTACTGGTCGAAGAACGGCAACCCGCGCCGCAAGGTCTTCTTCGATCCCGGCAAGGGCGTCCCGCAGCAGGACATTTGGCTGAATTATCGCGATTCAATCAATCAGAACATGGTCATCACGGGCTACCCGACCGAGAAAAACCTTGCGATGCTCGAGAACATTGTCGCCGCGTCCTCGAATCCCGGCGATCTCGTCCTTGATGCGTTCTGCGGATCGGGAACGACCATGCAGGCCGCCTACAACCTTGAACGTCGCTGGATCGGCATTGACCGTGAGGAAGAGGCCATTTGCGCCGTCTTAAAGCGGTTCAACATCGGCAGCGAAAAGATGGGTGATTTTGTCACCGACAAGGCGGCGAAGTCCTACAAGCCGCACGAGCTGCTTGACGAGAGGAACTTCGCGCAATCGCTCTTCGGGACCTGCCCGTTCCAGTTTCTTGTCGCGTCGGACAAGTTGGATCAGGCCAAGGTGTCGTTCAAGGTCAAGGTGCCGCCCGATGCGAAGCACTCGTCCCTCTCCAATCTCGCCAAACGTGCGGTCGATCCCGCAATCAAGGCTGCGTCGCTGGCAATGCTGGCCAAGGCTGGAGGTGTCATTTGAACTGTCTTTAAAACTCGTTGAAACCCGACATGAGGAGCTGTTGTCGTGATGAGGTCTTCTGATAAGGATAGAGCCGGAAATGGCATTGAAAGTTTTGTAGGAGCATCGTCAGCACGTCATAAATGGCGTGTTGCCGTCATGGTTGTGGTTGCTGTATTGCTTGCAGCCGTAGCAATGGTTTTAAGTGTGAAAATTAACGCGGATTCTGACGGAGGAAAACCTGACAAGGAAGAGCTTTTCATCGAATTGGATTATCAAGATGTTGCTCTTCAGAATATCCATTTGCCATACATGTATGAAATGAAGGGCGCCAAGAACACTTTGAGTGTCAATCTTGATAAGGTCGAGAGCGTTTACCCTCAAAACAACAGGGTTTTTGTTGTCGTACACGGCGGAGCAAATTTGACAGGGGATGTGTCTGGACATGAAAAAGCCAGTTGTGAAGTCTTATTGAAGTATTCGGTTTCCATTGTTGCTTGCGAGGGAAAATTGCTTGTTCGAGATCGATTTCTGGAGAAGTTTGATGCCTATTCAAATGATCTCAACATTGATTCCATTATGGAAACGAAAAAAATGGAATGCTGGCGCAACTTTCAAACGGCTTTAAAACATTGGGAGTGTCCGTTTGCAGTTCCCTTTGAAACAAAAGAGTCTGTTCAACTGGAGTTGAATGGGCTCTTTATCTTTGAGAAGTGAAGGAGTTTGGCATGAAAAAATCTATTGGGCTATTGATGGTTGTTTTGATACTCGCCGGATGTATGACTACTATTAAACAGGAGACTGACGGCGAGTGGACGAAGTATTCCCAAAAGGGCGGTGAAAAAGCATGTTCGATAAGCGTTAATAATGAGTCCGGGGAGGTTCGATTGGAAAATGAACCGCCCACCTTGAGCCAACTTGCGCATTATTCGGATGGAATATATGAAGAGGTAATCGTTCCGAAGTTGAACAGGAGTGAAGCATTAAGCGAGGCAGAGCTGGCCATTTTAGCATGTTGCTTGAATGTGAGAATGTGCAAGATGAATGCCGCGAATACAATGGTATTGCAGTCCCTACAGCTTGCGCCTGAGAAATCGTTGACGTATGGAATGGTCGCGCATCCCCAAATAGATGTTGCGAAAGATTTTGGACCGAGGCAGAAGCGAGAGGAATTGGAGAGACGGCGTGATGCTTCTGAGAGAGCTTTTAAGGAGATGTTGGATGAGCTTGTTGATCAGGAGCTCAAAGGGGATTCAAAGTTTGGTGATAGTGTAATGAAATGGGGTGAAACATTCTCGGGGAACGAATTGGTGAACCTTGATAAAGGTGATCGTGAAAAGATATTACGTCAGATTCTGTCGGATGAGGAATGGGATTATCGTTACCTGCAGAAGGGTTTATGGTATACATTGTTAAGTTGCATTTTTTGGGATTGGAACACTCATAAGCAACCACTACCTTCGTATGAAAATCAATATGCGCAAAGAGGCGCGTACATTGATTGGCGCGAACAATATCAGGAGGATCGCGATGCCATCGTGCGGATGTACGATGGGCTTTGCAATGTGGCGAAGGAGAATCTGCGGAAGGATAAGGACATCCAAAATGCGCGTTTGTTGTATCTGAGCGAGCAGTATGCCGATCGGGCTAAAGCCGTCAAAAAAGCGGATTTGCTTGTGTTTGACTATCCATTTGCCGTGACATTGCTCGAATGTATGCGTATGATGGATTATTATGATAGTAATGAATGGTGTAATGTAACCTTGAATGAAGTGAAGGATAAGAGATACAAGCCATTAGCGCGTAGTCTCGTAAAATACACCTCAACATTGCAGATGGAGAAGATTAGCCATGCAGGGTTGAAACGACTTTATGAGAAGGTCTATGTTCCTTTTCTGGCGAATGCCTTTGACATGACATCCAAGGAGTTGTATAGTAGTGGTTACATTCCATTTAGTATTGATGCCGAGTTTGATCTTCAATCAATAAAGTCAAGTGTTCCAAAGGATAAGAAACAGTCCACCATGCAAGCGCTTTTGAAGGAGGGCTTTGAGGCTCGATGAATAAGGCGTTTTATTTGGTTGTTGCGTTGTTCGTTGTGGGAACTGCAAATTGCGACAGTGATCAATTTGCACACCGAAAGCTTCAGCCGATAGGCGTTTCACCCGAACTTGAGGTCGTCCCTCGGTTCGGTCAAGAAAACGAGCGACTTGGCTATGCCCTGGGGTATGATCGGGAAAAGCGTCAGCCGAGATGGGTCGCGTATAGACTAAAGAAGGAAGATTTGACGCATGAGTTCCCGCGAAACGATTCGTTTAAGTGTGATGATGCAGTTTCCAATTCGCCGGGGAAATATGACTATTCGGGGACTGGATTTGAACGCGGGCACATGGCGCCGGCTAATGAAATGGAGTATGCGTTCAGGATAATGGAAGATAGTTTCTATATGTCGAATATGTGTCCACAATATGGACATATCAACAGTGGTGTGTGGAAGAGTGTTGAGAATTTTGTCCGTAACGCGGCGAAGCGGTTTGACGTGGTATATGTTATTTCCGGGCCGATTTTCGCCGACGAGGGAGGCCTTTTCGGAAGTATTCCGATGAAGAACGAGAAGAAGAAAATTGAAACATCGAATGGTGACATCGCAGTTCCTGAATCTTTTTTTAAGGTAATCTACACTCCTGCGAGGGGTGGAATGATGTTGGCTTTTCAAGTCGATAATGACGAAGGACTCCTTGGTAATTATCTGATGTATGTGCGTTCTGTTCGTCGGATAGAGCAGATTACGGGATTTCGTTTTTTCGCAGACATTGATCCTGATGATGATGATGGACTGCGAAATATGGATCAGGTTACTCAATGGTTCTAAGAAACACAAGGAGAATATGCAGATGAAAAAGACATTGGCTGTTACGGTGTTAGTCGTGATTATTGCCGCTTCATCCTTTGCCGGGCTGTTTGGCGGCGAAAAAGCATTGTCGAAAGAGAAGGCGGAAACTGCGGTTGTGCTGTTGAATCACCTGAACTGGGCCGTTTCTCGTGTTGAGCAGAATAAAAACAATTCTGCGGTTATCGAGGAAGAGTATGAGAACCTGACGGACAACAACATCAATTTGTCCACGATTGAGGATGAAGAGGCTGCGCATGAAATCGTGGCTTTGATGAGGGTGTTCACCGACATCCGTAAGGTTATTATGGATCTTGATTGCCTTCATGAATGTGTTGAGTTGCAGCGCAAGGGTGCGATTTATAAGGCGATTCCTTCTCCTGGGGCAATTCTTGTGCCTAACCCATATCTCATTGCATTGCGTTTGGCCGAATGTGCCGCGACATCGTATATGAATTACCAGAATGCACAAAACGAAATACTTTTGGGGTTTGTAAAGCAAGAGAATGAAATTGAGAAGAATAGACTCTCGGCGTTGAACGCGATTAACGAGGAATTATTTTGGCGGCAGTGGCAGTTGGCACAGAAGCATTCGCTCGACGACGCTTGGAGAACGGCGCGAAGTGATTGCAGAGAGTTGGTCGCGATACTTAGCGTTGCCAATCAGGGGGATGATTCAAAGAGTCTTGTGTATTCATTCTTGAAGCGCAATGAGGCGCGGTTCTCATACCTTCCGATATATTGGTATTATCGGATGCTTTATGCGCTGACACATGTTCCGGCTGTGGGAGAAGCTGATGTCGGCGATGCGATATATGCAAGTGAAATGTATGAGAGACGATATCGTCCAATTGTTCGAAAAGACAGGATTAGGGCCTCTGTTTCAATGATGACGATTGGCGCGAAGAAGGAGAAAATGCCGTGGGACGAGCTGCGGCGACATCTTGAAATTATTGCAAGTAATACGAAAACGCACGATTGGGATTTGGCATATTTCGTCGCTCGTGAGTATGTTGCCCATGGATATAAAAAGGAGGCGATTGAAGTCTTGCAGGGAATGGTGGACAACCTTGAGGCTTTGTATGTCAAGTTTGCAATGTCGCAGAGGTGCTTTGACATTACGTCGATGAAGACTTTAGATCCAATAAGAAAAAAAGGCACAATGGAGAATGTGCAACCCCATACAAGCTTCCCTGGACATGGATTGTTCTTGTGTCGGACGCTGCTCAACAATCTCTGTTACGATGCAGATAGGGAATTGGCACGGAAAAGGATTGTCCGCTTGATGACGACGGATGCCGAAAACAAGCACGTATCCTTGGTGGAACGACTTGTTTATGCAAAGTTGATGGGAACGTTGAATGACACTTCGCTTCGCCGCGAGATAAAGAGAGTTTCCCTAACGGAAACGGATGATGGTTTTAGAATCGGAGCAATTAGGCCGTGGTTAATCGGCGAGAAAGAGAAATTAAAGATCAGGGTTGTGGCGCTCAATAAGGGCGCAATGAAAACAATTGATCTCACTCCCGACTTTAAGCAAAATGCAAAAGCAGGCACTCGATATGTCGATTCAAATGATGCCTTTGGTGATGTGGTTTGCGATCTTTCAGGAAAGAAAATCACGGATTTTTCCTCTGTTGAGGTTGATTTGGTTTTTGGCGAACAAGGTTCAGAGGACGGAGCCGTTAAATTGATATTTGAGAATCCCAAGAATGGTACGACGCCTCCGTGCGCATTTTTCTATTCCGGGAAGCGTACGTCCCTGTGATCTATGGTCAGTGAAGCGCGGCGGATTGAGGGCTGGTCAATCCGCCGCGGTGGGAGATTCCACTTGGGTTAGGGGGAGGTCGAAAGAGATGGTGGCGTTGTCTGCGCCGAACTTGCCGTCGCTGGAGGACCATGCCGACGAAGCGCGGATCGAGGCCTCGTATTCGCCGGAGAGGTGAATCTCGCGCAGATACGTACATTCGTTGAAGGTTGCGCTTGAATTCAAGGAGTCACAAGGCGGCAAGTTGAAATTCACGGCGACATCGGCAGTTGATAACGCCAAGTCGTTCTTCATGAAAGTCAAGGTCAAGTAAGTATTTCAATCTGCTGCGACGTATTGAAGTAGTGCGGAAAATCGAAAAACGAAACGCGGCAATTCTGCCGCGTTTCGTTTCTAATCTTCATGTGAGTGCCGCGTTCGGGTGAGCGCGGTTTTACTATTTCAATCATGGCGCGGCAGTCCTGCCGCGCTCATCGTTCACACCCAAACGAAAGGAGCTGTGCCATGCAAATTGACTGCTATGGCTTTGAGGCGACGTCGCAATGGTTCAAGCGACGGACGCTTGATCCGTATCTCATCAAGCGGAGTGAGGGGGATAACCTACCTCTGCTTCGGTGACCAACTCAACCGGCCCATCGCGCCCCCTTGCGGGACGCCGCGTTGCGGCGGTTCTCCCTTCGGTCGAAGGTTCCCTTCGAAACAGCTTCGGAATGCCGAAGCTGTTTCTTCGGCGCATTCCCGCATCGACCGCGACGAGAACGGAAGCGTTCGCCAGTCGTGGGCGTTTGGACGCTGGGCCGATGCGATGGATTCGAGGGGCACCCTAATGGTGGGGTTCGGGTGGTGATCACATCGGTGTCTTGGTGCGCGACCGTTTTCCCGGATACGACAACTCGTTCAAGGGAAAGCAGCAATATTGCTTCGAGCATCAGCATCCCTGACTTGCTCTTCCCGTTGCCGACACACAAGGCAGAACTCAGTCGGCGACGGGCGGGGACCCGTCGCGTTTAGAAAAAGCGGGGAGAAGCCGCATATGCCTTTCAG
>JAHBAE010000011.1 GCA_018384485.1 Kiritimatiellia bacterium | reverse complement strand
CCATCGGAGCGTAGGCTCGATGCCTACGCACAAAAAGACAGTCGGGCGCGTCCGATGGGGCGTCCCTGGGGGGGGGGGCAGCGATGCGCCTGACGCGCCACCACAAATCGGATTGGCTGCTGCGCTGCGGGTTGTTGGTTGCTGAGACACTTCCAACGCATTAAAAACGATTCAGGGGCCCAAAAGGGGAAGGATCGGCTTTTAATGCGTTGGCCGTATCGGTCGTGCGATTCGGGTCGCAGTTCGTCGAGAGTTGCGAACAACAAACGCGCGCACCAGCTGTTGCCGCGCCCTTGATGTAGTTGACGTTCGGCAACTTGTACTGATTGTTGCGACCGACCGAAACAAAGATGTTCGTTGGACACAAATCGTGGCAGAAGAACCTCCAAAAGTCCTGAGTCCCAACTTTCTTCGTTCCTTGCGGATGCCCGTGATGAGGCCCCGTCAACACGCAGGGTGTTAAACCAGAACACGCCGCCTTGATGGCGGGCAAAGGCGCATCCCCACCAAACACGATCAGCGGCTCGGAATCCGAATCATCCACACGCTCCAAAAGGATGATCATGCTCGTCTTGTTGACATCGGCGGGCAACTTCGACTTGTCTGTAATGTCCGTCGGGTGAACAATCCTAAGACGCAAGATTTCATCTTCATAAAGAGTTTGCGCCTTATCGATCAAGCAAAGAACTGTTCCTGTATTCTTGCGCGTCTGCAACGCCCTTAACAACTGGAACTGCTTTTCGAGGCCGGCATCCTTCAAAAGCGCTATCGAATCAATACGCTGCCCATCCTCGTTGCAGAGCGAAATCAATCCTCCAAAGTGGTCAACATGCGAATGAGTAATCACTGCAAGTTTGATTTGAGGACCACCCATACGGCGAAACCAACCCGGAAGAGGATTGCCATGCTGGGTAGACGGCCCTGAGTCAATCAAAATATACGAACCGTCAGGGAGCTTGATGGTTGTTGCATCACCCTGACCAACGTCCCAAAATATGACTTCCCAGCCACCGATCATGCTAGTCCGAATAGATCGTCAAGACCGACCGGGGCTGGCTTCCCAAGCGGCACGACCTCGGAGAGTGACGCGAGTTTGTAATCAATGAACTTAACGCGGGCCGAGAACTCTTCTCCATCCTCAACTATTGCAAGCGGCTTCGCGAGGTCGCTGGGAACCGTCTCGTTCTCGCCGCTGCTCCAAACCACCTCGACACCATCCTTGCCAGCACGGATGCGCGTAGCAACGTCTTTGACTGCAGGTGCCGTCCGCTGGCAGAAATCGCCGTAATCGGAATCTGCCAAAAGACGCTTCCACACGCCGCGTTCCTCGTCAGTCAACGTCTGCCTTCGCGACTTGTCCGCAAGCATGACGTACTGCCGAACAACCGCATTGCGCAAGGATTCCGGCGTTACGTTATTTAGCGGAACGGAGACGCCCCAATCCGGGATTGTAACTGTTTGAGAAACATGCAACTTAGCAGTCGGCTTGCGTTTAAACTTAATGAACGCATCGCTGCCTGGGATATGCATCTTCTCCGTAAACCACCCATTGTCAAAGTCAACTGACAAATCGGCTGTCGCCGAAAACAAATTTTGAGACTGTTCGTAAAGGCCATCCTCGGTCGGTACTGCGGACGCCTTTGACAAAGTATCCCCGTTGTCAAGCGACGGAAGGACAGTGGCTGTTGTCGCAAAAAACAACTTTTCTAACGACTTGACCATCATGTCGCCACCTCCGTTTGCGAGACAATTTTGTCAGCAAAAGTCGTGCGAAAACCTTTCGTCACAACTCCATGCATCTGGTCGAGGTATTTTATGATGTCGCTCTTTCCGAGCCCAGGGAATTTGCCAGCAGCCCTAAGCATGACCTGAACCGTCCATCTCTTGCGGTCGGTTTGCGGAACGATAATTTCAACATCCAATCGAGCAGGAAAAAGTTCAGCACTTTGGGCATCACCGTTAGGTGCATAGGAAAACTTGTGAATAATTGGTGGCGTAAATGTTGTCCCATCAATCCTTTTCCCAAGAACGTTTCCCTGTAGCACATGGGCTATTTCGAGTATAGAACCATTGTTTGTGGTGTACGGTAGAAGCTGTTCGTGTTCAAGAACGTTCTGATAATCTACACTGCATTCTGAGAACTCAAATTTTTTTTCGTGCGCGGCAATGAACGGCAAGAGAGCTTCAAAGAACGCAAAAAGGTCGCTGTGTCGCCATGGCGATTGTCCAGCCCCCGAAATCAAGTTGACGGTCAAATAATCCTTAAAGAACTGAATGCACTTCGTGCGATCATCATTCCAAAAACGCGATGGTCGGTCAACCGACACCTTGACCTTCGACCAATCGGGTTCTACATCACCAAAGGTCGGAATCGGGAGCGTAACTACCGGACGATTCATTCGCTCTGCGACAAAACAATCATTTGGGAATGTAGAAGACAAAAAAGCTCCCAGTGCGTCGCATATTTCGCGATACACTTCATCAGAAACGGCCTTATAGCGCAACGCTACAATACGTTCTTTAATCGGTGCTTTGCTCATAGTTTCCTATTATCCCAATAAATCAGTGGGTATTTTATCATTATTTGAGGTCAAAAATCAAGGAAGAATCTCAACAGGAAGAGTCTCACAAAACCAAACCATACATTGGAATATCAGCAACAGAAACATTATTTTTGGCAATGTAATAAAATAGCATCAGGAACCGAAAAACTATGCGCGGCAAATCTGTCGCACTCATTTCAGAACTGCCGCGATTTCGGCATGATTTGAGAGCGTCACGCCGAGTTGAGGGTGCGTGCAGCGGCACTTCGGAAGTAAAGGCATAGC
Organism: Kiritimatiellia bacterium; assembly: GCA_018384485.1. Classification (GTDB taxonomy): domain Bacteria; phylum Verrucomicrobiota; class Kiritimatiellia; order RFP12; family UBA1067; genus UBA1067. The sequence goes on along the minus strand of JAHBAE010000011.1, from coordinate 10,530 downwards.
TCAGTCGGCGACGGGCGGGGACCCGTCGCGTTTAGAAAAAGCGGGGAGAAGCCGCATATGCCTTTCAGTCGATGGTAAATATCTGAAAGCCGACTGCGGCTTCGGACTCGACGACTCGAAAAGCTCAGATGCACTTTTGCTCAGAAGCTCAGATGCCGAGGTCGGTCAAGACCGCGCTAGCGGTGTTGACCGACCGAGTACATTACCATCTATTTCACCCTTTTTGGTATAATACGCAATTGTCATGGCGGAAGAAAAAAAGGAAAGATTGCTCGAGACTGAAGAAGTCCGGCAGAAAGTGGCGGATTTGAAAGTCCGCGTGGGCGAAATGGCCGAATATGTTAAGGTTGCAGAGCGCCGCGAGAAGCTTGCAGAGCTTGAAGCGATGCAGGCCGGAGCCGATTTTTGGAACAATCAGAACAAGGCTCGTGAAATTATCGCTCAAACGAATGCGGAAAGGGCGTATGTAATCCCGTACGATAGCCTCGTGAAAACTGTTGAAGATGCCGAAGTAATGCTTGAGTTGGCGGCGATGGAAGAGGGCGAGGCCAGAGAGACGGCCCTTAAAGATACGCTCGCCGAATGCGCGAAGGCTGAAGGGTATTTCGGCAAGCTGCGCCTCCAGTCTCTTTTGGGCGGAAAGTTCGACCAATGCAATGTGTTCGTCAAGCTTCATGCGGGGCAGGGCGGCACCGAAGCTTGCGATTGGGTGGCAATGCTTTACAGAATGTATCAGCGCTATGCGGAAATGCAAGGCTGGAAGGTTGAAGAATACGATACACAGCCAGGCGAAGAAGCGGGGTATAAGGACGTATACTTTAGAGTTGAAGGCTCTTACGCTTTCGGTATGCTCAAAGCGGAGCGCGGCATCCATCGCCTTGTGAGAATTTCTCCTTTTGACGCCAATAAGCGCCGTCAAACGTCATTTGCCTCTATGGAGACTGTCGCTGAAATCAATGACGATATCGAAGTTGAAATTAAAGATGAAGATCTCCGCATTGATACATACCGCTCAGGCGGTGCCGGCGGCCAGCACGTCAACAAGACGGATTCCGCAGTGCGTTTGACGCATCTTCCCACAGGCATCGTCGTCGCGTGCCAGAAGGAGCGTTCGCAGCACATGAACAAAGAGAAGGCCATGAACATGCTCAAGGCCCAGCTCTACGAATATTACGAAGATCAGAAGAAGGCGGAGATGGACCGCTTTTACGGAGCGAAATCTGAAAACGGTTGGGGCAGTCAAATCCGTTCGTACGTCTTTTGCCCATATACTATGGTCAAAGACCTTCGCACCGAGCATGAAACTTCCGATGTAAACCGTGTCATGGACGGCGATTTGCAGCCTTTTATCGAAGCGTGGCTTCAGATGAAGGCGAAATGAGAGGGCCCGCTTGGAAGACCGCAATCTCTTCGGTAGAGCACTTGATGTCGACAAACGCGGGCGACATTCCACATTTTCGTCGGCGCTTAAAGATGCGCTTGCCTCGCTCGTCCGTGAAGACAACCCATTTTTCAATGTAGTGGCCGAAAGGTGGAAGGAGATTTTCCCCTCCTCGGCCGCGTTTCCCGGGCGTTATGAGAACGGCTACATTATCCTTTATGTCCGCAGCGCCCCAGTTCTCTTCTCCGTGCGGCCGCGTCTTAAGATGATGGAGCGCACTCTTGCGGCCTTGCCCGGCGCGCCGAAAACGGTTCGCCTTCGTTTAGAGGTTCATTCGCGGTGAGTTTTCTTGCGTTAGTTTTAGCCGCTTCGACTTTTGTCCGCCCTTTAGAGCGCGTCTCCACGATGGACCCTGCCGCCGCGCAAAGCGCCTATGACGCGAGGGCGATTCAGTTAGTTTACGAAACTCCTCTTGCAATTGATTATGTGGCTCGTCCGTATCGTCTTGTGCCTGGGTTTTGCGAGCTTCCTTCCATTTCTGAAGATGGGTTAGTTTACGTTTTTAAGCTTTCTCCTCATGTGCGTGGAGGGAAGGAGAAACTTACTGCGGAAGATATGGTAAGGAGCCTTGAGCGCCTTCGATCTCCTGATATTATCTCTCCCAACGGCTGGGTGATGAAAGATGTCTCAACGGTTCGCGCACTCGATTTGGATACGGTGGAGATTCGTCTTAATCGTCGTGTGCGGTATTTCTCATGGCTTATGGCTCTTTCCTGCACGGCGGTAAGGGGCGAAGACGGCACAGGCACCGGGCCGTATTCTCTCCAATCATGGCGCAAAAACCATGAAATGATTTTCGTCCGCCGCGCTCAATATGCCGATGCAAAAGCTTTCTCGAAAATACGCTATCTCGTCATTGACGATCTTTCGACGCAGTGGCTAATGTTCCTGCGCGGCGAACTTGATTTCCTCGGAGATGTCTCGCGCGATAATTTCGATGTTGTCGTCGGCAAGGACGGCTCCATCGCTCCGTCTCTTTCCAAACTTGGAGTGAGGCTTTTTTCGATGCCTACCTTGGAAAGCGCCTATATCGGAATAAATATGCGCGATAAAGTTTTGGGGGGCAATAAAAAACTTCGTCAGGCGCTTAACTGCGCGTTTGATTTTGAAAAATGGTCTCAATTCTACAACGGCAGAGTTGCGAAGGCCAACGGTCCCGTTCCTTTCGGAGTGGCAGAAAGGATAGATTCGCCGTTTAAATATTCGTTCAATCTTCCGCTTGCGCGCAGGCTTATTTCAGAGGCCGGGTATGAAGGAGGGAAGGATCCTGCGACAGGCCGGCGGCTTGTTCTTAGGTTGGCGATAGGCCGTGCGTCGCAGGAGAGCCGCGCTGCTGGAGAGCTTCTTGCCTCATTCTTTGAGAATATCGGAGTTAAGCTTGAGCTTGATTTTATGACGTGGGACGCGTTTATTAAGACTGTCAATGACGGGCGCGTTCAGCTTTTTCGCATGGCGTGGGTGGGCGATTATCCCGATGTGCAGAATTTCATGCAGCTGTTTTACGGAAAGAACGTTTCTCCCGGAGTCAACCACGCCAATTATTCCAATCAGCTTTACGATGCGGCGTACGAGAAGGAGGATTTTGCTGAATGTCAGCGGATTGTGCGCGAGGATTGCCCATGGGTGTTCACGCATTACAATAAAGCGTATTCGCTTGTAGGACCTCGTGTGGAAAATTATATTCCGTCCGATTTCCCCTACGGGATGGAGCGGCATTATAAGGTGAAGAAGAAATGAAAACACTTTATCTCGAGCGTTCGGTAAGTTCCGCCAGAGACGGCGGATGGGTTGAAGATATCGATGTGTCTGATGTGGAATTGATTGTCGTGGGGACAGGCCCCGGCAGCTTCGCTGGAGTTCGCGCGGCGATTGCGTTCGCGCAAGGTTGCTCGGTAGGCAATGGATGCGAGGTTCTTGCGCTTCCTTCTCCTTGCGCCATCGCCGGCGAAATGGGCTTTTCGCCTTCCGAGGCTTATCCTGAGGGCGAGATTCTCGCAGTGGTGGGAGATGCAAGAAGGGGAAAGCGCTGGATTTGCATTTTCAGCGGGAAACGAGGTCCCGTTGAAGTTTTCCAAGTCTCTCAAGGCGAGGTTGAAGGAGCCGTTCCAAAGGGGGCGAAGGTCGTATCTCCAGATGACGCGAGATTGGCGCAAGAGCTAAAGGAAGCTTTTGGGAAGAATTATTTAGGGCTTAAGAGTCCAACTTCCGAGGGTCTTCGTTTGTATGCGCAATCAGATTCATCGGCGCTTCTTTCTGATGTGCGCCCGATATATCTCAATCCAGCCGTTCGCGATTGAAGGAAGGGGCCTGTTTTGGTATAATATACAGTCAATGTTCGGTTTTTTGACAAAAAAGAAAAAAGGGCCCGTTATCTATAAGAGGGCCGATCACTGCATTTCGCGCAAGGATATCGATTCTGACGCGTTGAAAGTGCTTTATCGGCTTAATTCTCTTGGGTATACGGCATATCTCGTCGGCGGCGGCGTGAGAGACCTTTTGCTTGGCAGAAAGCCGAAAGATTTCGATGTCGGAACAAGTGCCACTCCAAACGAAGTGCGCAAATCGTTCCGCAATTGTTTCCTTATCGGTCGCAGGTTTCGCCTTGCGCACATTATGTTCGGGCAGAAAGTCATCGAGACTGCCACTTTCCGCCGCAATTCCCAGACGGTGGGCGAGATTATCGAGCATGCTGCGGAAGGCCCGTTTGAAGATAATACTTTCGGCACTCCTGAAACTGATGCGTACAGGCGCGATTTCACGGTGAACGGCTTGTTTTACAACATAAAGGATTTTTCGGTTATCGACTGGGTCGGCGGGATGAAAGATCTCAATAAAAAGATCATCCGCTCTATTGGAGATCCTGAAATCCGCTTCCGTGAGGATCCCGTGAGGATGATGCGCGCCGTTAAGTTTTCCGCGAGGCTTGGCTTTAAGATTGAGCGCGTCACGACGGCGGCGATAAAGAAGTATCATAGTTCTATTTTGACAGCCGCTGTTCCTCGCGTCTGTGAAGAGATTTTCAGGCTCTTTACGTATGGCTGCAGCGCAGATGCATTCAAGCTTTTGTATAAATTCGGGCTTTTGGGCGATCTTTTGCCTGAACTATCGCGCTTTATCGATTCTGACGGCGGTGAGAAGTCTTCTACATTTAGATACCTCAAAAGTCTTGATGAATATGAGAAGATGATGTCGTCAAAAGGTTTTGAAGTCTCTAACGCCTTGCGTGCGGCAGTTCTTATGACGGCGTTTTTCCGCAGGGAAAAGAGAGATGCTTCAGGTCGCAAAGTGATGCAGATTATGATGGATTCTCTTAAAACGCCTAAGTCTGTTTATTTTACCGGCGTCTTGCTTCTTGAGTCGTCAAAGCGTCTTTCCCAGCCTCCCGCGAAGGCAAAGAGGAAGTTCATCCATAACCGTGACTTCCTTGATGCGCTCGATTACAACAGAATCATTCTGCGGGCGGATGGAGAAAGTGAAAAGATTCTTAATCAATGGGCTGATCTTTACGAAGAGAAAGGAAATAACGAATGAACCTCAAAAAGTATCCCGAGCTCCTTCCACTTGTTGAATGGTGGGAAAAAGATGGGTTGAAGACTGTTTCCACAGTTGCGGTCGCAGCGCTTTGTGTAGCCGGCTGGTATGGTTGGAAACATTATACCGCCTCTACGCGCGCGGCGGCGTCGGCGGCAGTTGCCAATGCCAATACTACAGAAGAGCTTGAAGAGGCCGTTTCAAGGTTTTCCGGCTCTCACTCCGAATCGGCGCTCAAGATCCGTCTTGCGAAAAACTATTATGATTCAGGCCGCTATGCCGAGGCGTTTCAGGAATACGAAAAGCTTTCTGCTTCCGTGCCTGCTGAATTTGCAGAAATTCCCGCGATCGGCAAGGCCCAGTGCCTTGAGGCGCAGAATAAATTTGCCGAGGCGCTTTCTCAGTTTGAGGCGTTTGCCGCGGCAAATCAGAAAAGTCCTTTCCGTTTAACCGCTCTTCTCGGAGCGGCTCGCTGCGTTGCTCAGAACGGTGATTCCGCCAAGGCTCTTAAGGCTCTCGAAGCTCTTGAGAAGGAGTTTTCATCTAATGAAATCGCCAAAGCACGCATTGAAGCTGTAAAATCGGCGATTGAGCGTTTTGCCAAGGCAAAGTGAGGGCGGTTGAAACGCCAGGTCTGTTTTTGGTATAATAAGCGAAATACGAAAGGCTAACAGTAAGTTATGAATATTTTTATAGGTCTTCTTTACGTGGTAGAAGTTATTGTCTGCCTTATGCTCGTTCTCGTTGTGCTTCTTCAGAAGCCGAAAGAGGGCGGGCTTGGCGGCGCAATCGGCGGCGGAATGCTTGAGGCGTCTCTTGGCGCTGATGCGGCCAATGTCCTTATAAAGGCCACTTCAATTCTCGGCGCGATTTTCCTCATCAACACTCTCGTGCTTGCGCGTATGACCTCTACGGTCAACTCGAAGTCTATTATGGCTCGTGAGCAGGTTGTTGAGCAAGCTCCTGAGATGCCGCTCGCTTCTCCTCAGTTGCCTGCGGCTCCCGCAGCCCCTGTAGCCCCAGTTGCTCCGGCTGTACCCGCTCCGGAGAAAAAGTGAAGAAGTTCATTCTTTTCGTCGCGTCCGGCTTCGGTTTAGGGCTGGTCGCGCCTGTTGCGCCTGGAACGTTTGGTTCGCTTCCAGGCGTTTTTATTGTTTATTTTCTCTCTCTCGCTTCTCTTCCTGTCCAAATCGCGTCAGCCGCCGCTCTCTCGCTTGCGGCCATCCCCGTCTGCGGCGCGGCGGAAAAAGCGTTGGGAATTAAGGATGACGGAAGAATCACGGCAGATGAATGGATGCTTTTCCCCATCTCTTTCATCGGGATTCCGCTTTTATCGCTTCCATGGTGGGCGATGGGCGTTTTTTTCTGTGTCGTTCGCATTGTTGATATCGTAAAGCCTTTTCCATGCCGGCGCCTTCAATCTCTCCATGGTGGGCTTGGTATCGTGATTGACGATTTTGTGGCGAATCTCTATTCGCTTCTGTTAAATCATTTGCTTGTCATCGCTTTTTTCGCTTTTAAGTAATATTGTCGCAAGAAGCATGGCTCAAAATACGGATAGAATAATGAAAAATGAGATGCAGGAGGAAAATATGATTCAGGAAATAGATTTTTTCTCAGATACGTTCGATGATATCATCGCAAAGGATGCGCGTTACAATGCCAAGGCATACGCGCTTTTGATGAATGTCGTACACAATCTGACAAGCAACGGCAACCATGTTTCGGGCGAAGATATCCTCGCCGAGTTTAAGGAGACCGTACTTGATCAGTATGGGCCTCTTTCCTATACCGTCCTTACGGAATGGGGGTTGAAATGCACAGAAGACGTCGGCGAGATGATGTTCAATCTCACGGAGGGCCGTCGCGTTGCGCGAGACGAAGGTGATACGCCCGAGAGTTTCTCCTGTGGCTACGATTTCAAAGAAGCCTTTTTAGGGCCTTATCAAACTTGAAGCTTGTTTTCTCTTATGACGCGCATTGAGGAGTTTGGCTGGAGAGGCGAATTGGAGGGCGGGATAGGGCGCGTTGTCAGCGCTCATGGCGACTATTACCACCTTGTGTGTAATGAAGCGGCAGGTGAGATAATCGCGCGCAAGAAGAAAAGTCTCTTCACTCGCATGAAGTCGGCCGCGCCTGAAAACATGCGTCCGATGAAAACTTCCTTCAAGCTGCCTATCGAGGAAGGTTCTGCGGCATCAGTCGTCAAGCCGATGACAGGCGATTTCGTGCGTTTCCGTTACAACGCTCAGGGAGATTCTCTTATAACAGAAGTATTGCCGCGCTTTTCGAAGTTTGAACGGCGAGACCCCGCGGCTCGAAGGTCTGCGCAGGTTCTGGCCGTCAATTTCGATACGCTTTTTATAATGACCTCGCTTAATGAGGATTTTTCTCTTCCGCGCATTTCGCGTTTTCTTTCACTTGCCGAGGATATGGGCGAGGCGGAGTGCGTGCTTCTTCTTACCAAGGCCGATCTTGAGGGGGAAGGCAAGGCGGCAGGGTTGGAAGACTTAGAGGAGACCGTCGGCGGAAGGGCTCGAATTCTGAAAATATCCTCTCTTACGGGCGAAGGGCTTGAAGACGTATTGCCGTATGTCAAGCCGCAGCGCACCGTAGCTTTTATCGGTTCAAGCGGAGTCGGCAAATCGACTCTCCTTAATGTTCTTGCCGGTGAAGAGCTTGTCGCAACGCAGGCAATTCAGGAATGGTCCGGGAAAGGCCGCCATACCACGACTTCGCGCGAGCTTATAAAACTTCCTTCAGGCGCGCTTGTTGTGGATACGCCCGGAATACGCGAAATCGGCCGCATCGACGAGGATGATTTATTTCTTGCCAAAGGCGTTTCAACGCATAGATGGCGCGTAAAATGATTCTTTTTTAATCGCGCTTCAGTTTAAAACCCGTTCCGGTGAACACGGCGACATCACGCTGCATATCATCGAAAATATCTACGTTTACGACGCACGTACTGCGACCGTTTTTTCTGTAGGTGGCTTTTGCGAATAGTTTCTTTCCTTTTGCCGGAGAGAGGAAGTTGATTGAGACAGTCTGTGCGACGGTCACGTTTTTCTCATCGTTCGTCAATGTCGCGAAGGCGAAATCGGCGAGCGTGAAAATAGCCCCGCCCATAACTCCGCCGAAAGCGTTTTTATGCCCTTGTTCAAGCGTGACGCTGCAAAGCGAGTGTGCTTCGTCAAGTTCGTCGAGAGTTATTCCGTTTTCAGTTGCAAAGCGGTCGCATGAGAAGTATTCTCTCGCTTTTTCAATTGATTTTTTCTCGTTCATGGCTTTCTTGTTTTTGATTAGTATAACATATTTTATGATATACTATGGATTGACAAGTTGAACGCTATTTTAAAAACACAAAAGAAAGGGTTAGCAACATGAAATCGACTCGTAGGTCATTCATTCTCGCGAGCGGGGCATTCGCTTTCGGAGCGGGCCGGGCAATGGCTCAAAGCGCAAAGACGAATCTGCGCATTGGTGTCGTAAGCGATATACACATAATGAAGAAGGGGCTTCCCGATGAGCTTTATATTTACGGCTCCGATACGATCTTCCGCAAGACGCTCAAGTATTTCCGCGAAAGAAAGGTAGATGCCGTCATTATCGCGGGAGATATGGCGAATACTGGGCTTATTAAAGAGTTGAATCTTGTTGCGAATGCTTGGAAAGAAATATTCCCTGGCAATAAAGGCGCCGATGGAGCGCGCGTTGAGCCGGTGTTTATTTACGGTAATCACGATGCGGCAAGTTGGGGCAATAAGAATGTTGACCAGCTTATCAACAGCGATCCTGCCGGAGTTTGGAAGAGGGCGTTCGGTTGGGATTATTCCCCCGTTGGAATCGTTGATGTCAAAGGCTATAAGTTTGTCACCGTAAACTGGGGGCACGGCAAAGAGCTTCCTCAGTTTCTCGAGGCGCACCGCAATGAGCTTAAGGGCTCTAAGCCGTTTTTCTATGTGCAGCACATTCATCCTGCCGGCACTTTAACCAGCTGCAGCGAAAGTGATACCACTGTTTCTGACGCGCTTTCGAAATTCCCCAATGCCGTCGCATTCTCGGGTCATTCGCACGAATCGCTCGCCCTTGATAATGTAATCTGGCAGGGCGCGTACACGTCAATCGGAACATCGGCGCTCTCGTACATCTCGCTTCCCAGCAACTGTGTCGACAATCATGAAAGTCCGGCGACATCACCCATGCCATGGGCAAGCGACCTTGGCAAGGACGCCATGATAGTTGATGTTCTGGATAACGGCGTTCTTTCTATTGAGTCGCGTCAGATGGTTGATGACGAGCCTCTTTGTGCAGTTCGAATGGTGGCGGTTCCTCCGAGAGGGGGCGATGAATCGTGGGCGTTCAACGCTCAGAGGGCTCGCGCTGTCGCACCGGAATTCCCCGCTGGAGCCAAGATTACCGAATGGCGCGAGCAGGGGGTAAGCCGTGTTACGAGTATTCAAAATCAAGTTGTTCTTACTTTCCCTGCAGCTCAAATCGTAAAAGGAAACGGAAGGGCGGTAACATACCGCATTGAGGTCTTTAAAGACGGCGAGGATAAGCCTGTTTACAGCTCGAATATTGTAGCGCCGCTATACTTCCGCGCCCCGAAACGAGCGCCAAAGATTATCACGGCGCGCATCCCCACTTCTGCGCTTCCTGAAGAGACTCTCACCTACAAGGTGGCGGCGGTTGACTGCTGGGGCAATGCAGGCAAGAGCCTTTCTCTTAGGGTTGAAGTTTGATTTTCAGCCTTAAGGTTTTGTTCTTGAAATGAAACAGAAACTCAGGCGCATCTGGAATGTTCTTTCACATCCTCGACTTTTGAGGATGGCTCTTTCAGGTTTGGGAGCCGCGCTTTGCGATGGCAACGAGACTGGCACTCTTTCAGATGAGGAGCGCGTAGCCTTGTCTTCATGGGTGCGCGCTTCCGGCGTCGGAGTTTTTGTTGAAATAGGCACGCTTTTCGGTTTTACCGCTCGTTCGGTAAAGCGTGATACTTGCGTTAGAACGATAGCTGTTGATAATTTTTCATGGAATCCATTTGGACTTCCCCCTGCACAGCACGAAGCGTTCACGCGCAGGATTTTGGAAGGCAGCGCAGTTGAGCTTGTAAAAAGCGATTCTGTCGAGTTCTTATCTTCCTTCCCCGGCGTTACGCCAGGCGAGGCGCTTGTTTTTCTTGACGGGAGCCACGCCTACGAGGATGTGAAGCGCGAGTTGCAGTTATGTCTTGATGCCCGCGTCGCTGTTATGGCGGGGCACGATTACGGTAACGAATCTTTCGGCGTGACAAAGGCAGTGAACGAATGCCTCGGCAATGTTGATGCAGTCGTAGGCTCTTGCTGGATGAAGAGAGTGTTTGAATGTTAGAATGTTTGAATGTTAGAATGTTGGAATGGGGGTTTAGAAGGTTTAGGAGGTTTAGAAAGTTTAGAGTTTAGAGTTTGGAGTTTGGTGTTGGGAGTTTGGGGTTTAGAGTTTTATCCTCTCTACCGCTAACCACTAAGCACTAACTACTAACTACTAGGTACTAACTACTAGGTACTAACTACTAG
>JAHBAE010000010.1 GCA_018384485.1 Kiritimatiellia bacterium | reverse complement strand
CCTCAAGGAGGACTTCATGCCGCTCCTCAAGAGCCACGCGCTCGCGGTCGTGCATCCCGACCTCCTCACGGCGGGCGGCATGCTCGAGACGAAGAAGATCGGCGACCTCGCGGAAGACTACGGCGTGCAGATGAACCTTCACATGGCAGAGAGCCCGATCGCCTGCATGGCGGCGGTGCACGTGGCGGCGGCGACGCGCAACTTCATGGCGCTCGAGCTGCACTCGGTCGACGTGCCGTGGTGGGGCGACATCGTGAAGCCTGCGCTTTCCTATAAGGGCGGCTTCATCAAGGTTCCGAACAAGCCCGGCCTCGGAATCGATGAGCTCAACGAGAAGCTCGTCGAGAAGCATATCTGCAAGGACTTCCCGAAGGCGTGGGCGCCGACGGACGAGTGGGACAAGGAATGGGCCAACGACCGCCGCTGGTCGTGATGTTGCGCGCGATAGCCCTTTTGGCGGCGCGGAAACAGGAAAAATAGAAATGCTGAAGGAAAAATTCGACCTGACGGGAAAGACGGCGCTGGTGACGGGCTCGACGCGGGGCATCGGCAAGGCGATCGGCGATGCGTTCGAGGAGTTTGGCGCGAAGGTGATCCGTCACAACACCAAGGTCTGCGATCTCGCGGATCCGGAGGCGATCGACCGGTTCTTCGACGAGCTGGAGAAGAATGGTGAGCTGCCGGACATTCTTGTCTGCAACGCGTCGATCCAGGCGAAGATCCCGTGGACGGAGTTCCCGCTCGAGGAGGCGCAGAAGGAGATGCAGGTTAACTTCTTCGCGACGCTCCGTATGTTCCAGCGGTGCTATCCGAAGATGAAGGCGCAGAAGTGGGGCCGTCTCATCACTGTTGGCTCGGTGAACGAGTCGCGTCCGCATCCCGATATGTGCGTCTACGCGGCGACGAAGTCCGCGCAGGAGAACCTCGTGCGCGGACTCGCGCGTCAGGTCGCCTCGACGGGCGTGACCGTCAACAACATCGCACCCGGCGTCTTCAACACGGATCGCAACAGGGAGTGCCTCGCAGATCCGGTCTATGGTCCGAAGGTGACAGCGGCGATTCCGCTCCATGACTATGCCGTGCCGGAGGACGCGGCTGGAACGGCGCTTCTTCTCGCGTCGGACGCGGGGCGCTACATCACCGGTGCGTCCATCAAGGTGGACGGCGGGCTGTCACTGCCAGGGTAAGCTCTTAATCGCAAAGAATGCAAAGAAAAGAAAGGGAAAGTAAATGCCATCACTCGCCAATATGCGTACGAAGGCCAAAGAGGCCGGATTAATGAAACTCGACAAGCTGATCGCGAATCGCCAGCGGATCCCGGACTGCGAGATCCCGATTCCGATCAAGGAACTCTGCGAACGTTACGAGAAGCTCTACACGGGCTGCATCAACGACGTGATGCGCGAGCTCTGTCTCCTGAACCAGAATCTCCCGTCGGACATCATGCCGCTCAGGGACGAGATGACGGTCTGCGGCGAGGCGTTCTGCGTCAAGTCCGCCCCGAACGTGATGATCGAGGGCGAGATGACCTTCCGCGCGCAGATGCTGGACGAGTTCAAACCTAACGGCGTCGTCGTCTGGGACACGTCGGGCGACACGGAGGCCAGCCTCTGGGGCGGCGTCATGACGGCGACGGCGATCACGAAGGGCATTCGCGGCGCTGTCATCGCCGGCGGCATTCGCGACACGAAGCAGATCCTCGAGCAGAACTTCCCGGTCTTCTACAAGTACCGCACCTCGAACGGTTCGCTCGGACGCTGCATGATCACGCACTATCAGGTTCCGGTCAAGATTGGCAAGGTGACGGTTCGCCCGGGCGACATCATCTTCGGCGACATCGACGGCGTCCTCTGCATCCCGCGCGAGATCGCGTATGACGTGCTCCTGCGCGCCGAGGGCATCGAGCGCAACGAGGTCGACATCTTCTCGTGGGTCCGCCAGGGCGACACGATCAGCGAGATCATCGACAAGGGAGGCTACTTCTAAGGTTGAGGTTGAGGAGGTAAGATTATGATGAAAATGTTTGCGGTTGTCTTTTGTCTCGCGTCCTCCGTCCTCTCGGCTCGGGCGGAGTTCAAGGTCGACCGGTCGGTCATGTCCGACAAGTACTGGGAGATATGGAACGACCAGGTCCAGGCGCGGATTGACGTGGATATCGAGAAGTACCGCAAGGCGGACGCATTGGTCGAGGTCGATGCGCCCGCTGGCACCGAGGTGAAGATCGAACAGCTTTCGCACGCCTTCTTCTTCGGCGCCCACATCTTCAACTTCAACCAGCTCGGCAAGAAGGAGTGGAACAACCGCTACAAGGAACTCTACGGGACGCTCTTCAACTCGGCGACCGTCGCTTTCTACTGGCGCACGCTGGAGCCGTATCCGTACGCGAACCGCTTCGCGGAGCGCTACGAGGACACGGAGAACTTCTGGAATAACTGCCCCCAGCCGAAGGACCAGCCGCACTGGCGGCGGCCGGCGCCCGACCCGGTGATCAGCTTCCTGAAGACGCGCGGCGTGCGCATCCACGGGCATCCGCTCGTCTGGGGTAACAACGCCTGGCACACGCCGACGTGGCTGTGGGACGACTTTTGCCCGGAGGAGGAGAAGTTCGCCCTTGAACAGGCGACGGGCGTGAAGATGCCGCGCCGCGACATCACGCTGCCGATGGGGGTGAGGGACATGAAGGGCGGTTCGAACGAGCTGAGCTGGGAGGCGGCGTGGGCCGAGATCTACAAGAAGCTCTCCGCCGAGCAGATCGCACGGCTGGTGCCGACCTTCGTGCAGGCGCAGCGGGATTTCTTCGCCCGGCGCATCCGCGAGATTGGTGCGCGCTACGGCAACCGCGTGGACAGCTGGGACGCGGTCAACGAATCGGCCACTGACTGGGCGCACGGCGCCAATGTCGTCTGGCCGGAGGGTGAGTCGGCGGCGGTAAATAAGCTGCCGGTGACGAGAAGCGAATATGGGCTTATGCCGGCGAACTACGCGTACGAGGCGCTCGTGCAGTCCCGCCGGGCGATGGGCCCCAAGGCCTGGCTCAACGTCAATGAGTACAACATGGAGGCGTTTCCGGGGCAGATCGCCGACTTGAATGCGCACGGCGCTGATTTCGACGTGGTTGGTTCGCAGATGCACCTCTTCGATCCGGCTGAGTCCGTGCGGATCGCCGCCGGCGAGGGACCGAAGCACCTTCGGCCGGAAGCGGTGGCGGAGCGGTTCGCGCGCATTTCGGCGGCGAGCGAGCGTCCGATTCATCTCTCGGAGATCACGATTACCGCGCCAGACAATTCGCCGCGCGGGCAGATGGTCCAGGCGATCATCATGCGCAACCTGTATCGCGCCTGGTTCGCGGTCGAGAAGATGAACGGCATCACGTGGTGGAACGTAGTCGACGACTGCGGCGCGCCAGGCGAGCCGTCGATCAGCGGACTCTTCACGCGCGACATGCGTCCGAAGGTGGCGTATTTTGCGATGGACGATCTTATCAACCGCGAGTGGAAGACGAACCTGAAGGCGAAGGTTGCGGGCGAAGGCGAAGTGCGGAAGATCTCCTTCCGCGGGTTCCGCGGTAAGTACCGGCTGAGCTGGACGGGCCCGGACGGCAAGCCGGTCTCGAAGCTGGTCGTGGTCAAGTGAACGGATGGTTTGATTCGGGGCGGAGGACCTGAAAAAAAGGGTCAGCTGAATCGTCAACATTTAAGCGCTCTTTTTTGGTATAATTACCGAATCTTAAAGTTACAAGATGAATTTTTAGAGAAATAAGAGAAAGGAAATATGAAAGTACTGACCTTGATAGGTGCCACTTTAACGCTATGCGCGTTTGGTGCTTCCGCAGAAGTTAAGATCGACCTTGACCCCAAGGCGAAGCCAATTAAGGATATGCGTTCAACCGCCAACGGCATTGCCATGGGCGTCAATGGCGCGAATGAAGCTTGGCTTTCTCATATTTCTGGGAATGACGATATTCTTTTTATTTCAAACAAGGTTGCAACGGCGCGTGCCTTTCGTGAGGCAGGACTTCGTGTTATGCGCCTTCAAGGCATGAACAGTTGGTTTAACGGTCAGCATTACCGCACGAAGGACGGAAAGTATCCTCGCACCAATCCCAAGGCGGCGTTCGATTTCTACAAGGCCAACGGGGTTAAGGTTTTTGTCTGCCTTGAATGCTGGAACCAGGCGGCCGTCACGAACAACCTTGCCATCATCAAGTGGATTATCGATAACGATTATAAAAATCAAGTTATCGGCATCGAGATGGGTAATGAAACTTATGCAAGCCGCGACTACTATAAGCTTGCGGAGTTCTGGCCTCAAGTCATCGACGGCGCGCATAAGATGTGGCCGAAGCTTTCCTTCGGTATCGTTATCGGTGAGTATATGGAGAACGATCCTGATATCGCGCAGATTGCTTCGCGTATGAAATCGTCAGAAAAGCTCGAACACGGTTGGACGTGGGATACCGGGTATTTCAGCGCGGGCGAGCTAAATCGCAATACGGCAAGGTTCGTTGAGGCGATGTCTAATCACCTTCACAAAATTGACCACATCATCTATCACGGCTACGGCGCGGAAACACCTTACAGCTGCTCTTACTACGGATTCCAGCGCTTCCGCAACTTTATCAAGGCGTATCCTCAGCTCAAGGGCAAGAAGTATTGGCTTACCGAGGTGCGTTTGAGGTCTGATGAAGATAACCGCTGCCAGCGCATCTTCCGAGAGACTCTTGTCTGGGGCCATTACGCCCTTATGGCGCTTTGCCAGCCTGAGACCGATGCGCTTTTGCAGCATCAGGCCAGCAGCCTTTCCGGTACGCTCTTTACCTCTACGGGCAAAGACTGGTCTATTCAGTGGATGGATGGTTATCATTGGGGCGGGCGCAGCATTCCCGACTACACATCTCCCTACAATATGCCTCGCCTTGAAGTAGGCTCGATGGGCGTTCTTTACCGTCTCTTCACCGAAGGAATTATGGATCATCCAATCTTCCTTGCGCATGGAACTTCAAAGGAGCGTGACACGGAGGATACATTCTTCACCTCGGCACGTGTTATGGATCAGGTCTACGCTCATCGCCGCGCAATCATTGAGGGTACCGACAAAGCCATGGCCCCGAGGGTTGAAGGCGAGCTTGAGTGGGTTGCCGCGGTCAACAAAGGAGGAAATGAGCTTTGCCTTTTCATGGTCAACACAAAGAGTGTTCCTCTGACAGTTAAGGTGACCGTCAAGAATAAGCTCTTCTTCGCGCCTGTCTACCGCACGCTCAGCTGCCCCGAGGAATTTATCGATTGCCGCGCAATTCCAGGCGACGGCCCTGTGTGGAAGCAGCAGAGCTGGGAAGATACGCAGTTTGGTCTTTCAAAGATTCCGATGGAGAGGTATTCGAAGATCAAGCCGAAGTGCGATGTTCTTACTGTCAGGATTGCTCCTCATACGGCGCAGACGGTTTCCGTTCCTATGGCTGACGCCCCGAAACCTCCGGCGAAGAAAAAATAATCTCAAAGAAAAGGATGAATAAAATGAAAACACCAGAAGAATTCCTCTCAGACAACGGTTTTGTAACGGCTGCTGAGATTGATCGTCAGGCGCTTATCTCATCGCTCCTCTCCGAAATGGAGAAGGGACTTAAGGGCGAGAGCTCCTCTCTTATGATGATCCCCACGTACGTCGGAGTAGACGGCAAGATTCCTCAAGGGGCGAAGGCAATCGTTCTTGATGCGGGCGGCACGAACTTCCGTGGCGGAATAGTTTCGATTCCTCCTCAGATTGAGGAGAAGCAGAATCAGCCCATGCCTGGAACGCGCGGGAATGTGGGCGAAGATGAGTTCTATGAGGCTTTTGCCAACGAGGTCAAGCGCCTTGACGGCAAGGCAACGGTCGAAAAAATCGGCTGGTGCTTTTCATATCCTGCGGAGTCGACTCCCGATCTTGATGCGAAGCTCGTTCGCTGGACGAAAAACGTCGAAGCGCCCGCCATCGTCGGTCAGAATGTCGGTGCCGAGCTTCTCAAGCGCACAGGCGGGAAGTCGATTGCCGTCATCAACGACACGGTCGCGACTCTCCTTGCCGCGAAGGCTACTGAGGGAGATAAGAATTATTCGTCCTATATCGGGTTTATTCTCGGAACGGGAACGAACACCGCTTATGTCGAAAAGAACGAGAATATCATCAAGCTTCCCGGCCTTCCCGCTGGAGGCAAGATGATCATCAACGCCGAGTCTGGCGCGTTCGACAAGGCTCCTCGTTCCAAGTTCGATATTGCCGCTGATGCAAAGACGAGCAATCCCGGCCAAGGCCTTTACGAGAAGATGATCGCCGGTGCGTATTTGGGTTCCGTCGGTCTTGAGATTCTCAAAGCCGCCGCCAAGGAAGGCTTCTTCCCGAAGTCGGCAAACGCCATTTCAGGCCTCGGGGCTCTTGAAACGCGCGACCTCAGCGAGTTTTGCGCTTCCTTCCGCGACGAGAGGAACAATCCTCTTTACAGCGTGTTCGCCGATGCCGACGAATCGAAGATGGCCCGCCGTCTTGCGCTTCCCGTTTTCGAGCGTGCCGCCGTTCTTACGGCCATTCAGCTTGCGGCATTCGTCATCAAGTCTGGTGAAGGGGCTGACGCCTCCTCTCCCGTCGCCATCAATGCCGATGGTTCTACCTACTACAAGATGAAGGCGATTCCGTTTGCTGAGACGGTTGTCAAGGAACTCGATGAGATGCTTGTGAAACGCCGCAATATTCATTACGAGATCACTCCGCAGGTTGATTACGCTCCTATGGTGGGGGCCGGTATCGCCGCTATGCTTTAATCGCCAGTGCCGCCGAGAGGGGAGGATGGATTTGAAAATGACTGTTATGTTTAAAGGATTTTGTCTTTCCCTTATCTCGGCGCTTTTTGCAGCCGCTCCGGCGTTCGCCGTCGAGGTAGACGCCGTGGCGGTTCGCGTGGGCACGGAGGCGATTTTAAAAAGCGACATCGTCCTTGAGATGCAGCGCATGAATGCGCCTCAATCTGCTTTTGAGTCCGTTCGCGCGGAGATGATTGACCGCAAGCTGATCCTCCGCGCCGCCGTTGAAGCGAAAATGACGATTCAGGAATGGGTGATTGAAAACCGCATCCGTGAAATCATCAAGAATATGTTTTGGGGAGACAGAAACAAACTCATTGAGTTTCTTTCGCAAAAGAAAATGTCTTATGCCGAATGGCATGAGAGAATGAAAAACGACATGGTCATTCAGGCTATGAAATGGAATGTCGTTGATAAGAATGTTTCTGTTGGGCCTCAGATGATGCGTAAGGAGTTTGAGAGTCATCCTGAGCGCTACGCGGAGCCGACAAAAGTTACGGTTTCCGTTATTCTCCTTAAACCGGAAGATGCTTCCAAGCGCGATGAGGTTTCTGCCGCGCTTAAGAAAGAGGATTTTGCCGCTGTAGCGAAACGTTTTAGCTCGGGCAGCCACGCAGCAGAGGGTGGGCTTTGGAAAGATATTAATCCTGCTGACGTTTTCAAAAGCGTAATCTGCGAGGAAATTTCAAAAATGCCTCGCCATACAATCAGCAATTGGATTGAGCTTGACGGCTGGAGCTTCCTTCTTAAGAAGGAGTCGGAAACTCCCGGCAAGCGGTTTTCTTTCATAGAGGCTTATTCCATGGTTGAAGAGAATGTGCGCAAGGAAGCTGCGGCTAAAGCGTACAGCGCATGGATTGAACGTTTGCGCGCAGATACTTATATAAAAATCTATTAATTCGATTTAGGGGGAAGATATGCTCACTTGGATGGATTCACTTAAGGGAAGGTCGATGTTGCGCCTTGCGTCGTTCACCGACGAGGAAATGGTTAATCTTATAGATTTGGCGCAGCAGCTCAAGGCGCGCAGGGCGGGAGGCGTGCGCGGCGATCTGCTTCACAGGAAGAATATCGCACTCATTTTTGAGAAGAGCTCCACTCGCACCCGCAATTCAACTTTGATCGCTGTCAGGGACGAAGGCGGCAATGGAGAGTATCTTACGCGCCCTGATATTCATTTCGGAAAGAAGGAATCTGTTAAGGATACGGCGAGAGTTCTCGGGCGCATCTATGATGGTATTCTTTTCCGCGGTTTTCGTCAGGCCGATTGTGAAGAGCTTGCGAAATATTCAGGCGTTCCCGTATGGAATGGCCTTACAGACGATTATCATCCTACGCAGATTTTTGCCGACCTTCTCACCGTTCGCGAGAATTTCGGTTCGCTTGACGCCAATACCTGTATTGCGTACGTGGGAGATGGTCGCAATAATGTCGCAAACTCCCTTATGATGGGGTGTGCGAAGTGCGGCGTAAGGTATGTTTGCTGCTGTCCTAAGGAATTGAGGCCCGACGAGGCGGTTCTTGCTGAGGCGGAGGAGGTTGCGCGCCGTAACGGAGTCGACATCCGTATTTTCGAAAATCCCCAGGAGGGTGTTAAAGGCGCAAACGTCCTTTACACCGATGTATGGGTTTCGATGGGCGAAGAGGCAAAGACGGCAGAGCGTATAAAGATGCTTATGCCTTATCAGATCAATATGTCGCTTATGCGCGCTACAGGCAATATGGATGGAAAGCTTATGTTCCTCCATTGCTTGCCGGCATTCCATGATTTCAATACCGAGGTTACTAAAGAGAGCGGTGCTCTCGAAGTTACGGACGAGGTTTTTGAATCGAAATATTCAAAAGTTTTTGACGAGTCTGAAAACCGCATGCATACAATCAAGGCTCTGCTTGTTTCCGCTCTTTGCGACCGCAGGAGCATATAAACGCATTGCAGGGCTGAGGGTAGGTTTTTTATGAGTATACATTTTCCCGATTGGGAGACGCTTAGCCCTGCAAGGGCTGCCTCTCTTTTGCCGCAACTTCTTGATGATGCGGAAAAAGGTGTTTCAGCCATAGAAGGCTTGAAGCAGGCGACTTTCGAGTCGCTTGTTTGGCGTTTAGACGATGTCGTAAAGCCGTTGTGGGATACGTGGGCGATGGTCGTTCACATGACATCAGTCATGAATTCGCCTCAATGGCGAAAAGTCGAAGAGGCCTTTCAGCCGAAGATTGTCGCGTTCTCGCTTAGGGTGGGGCAGTCGGAAAAGATTTACAATTTAATGAAGGGCGTTTTGCGCTCTCTTCCGTCCGGTAAAACGAGCGATGTGCGCAGGCGGATTGTCAAAAACGCTGTGCAAAACGCGGAACGCTCGGGTGTGGCTCTTTCGTCGGCGAAGAAAAAACGCTTCAATGAGATTTCATCCTCCCTTGCGATGCTTTCGATGGATTTTGCCAATGCCGTTATCGATGACACGAAAGCTTTCAAGCTGAAGAAAGGCTCTAAAGTCTATACGATCGACGACGCTTCTTATCCTGAGGCGATGAAGCATTGTCCTGACCGTTCCGTTCGTGAGCGTCTCTTCCGCGCCCGTGCGGTAAGGGCTGCGTCAAATGAGAAGCGCATTTTGGAGATTCTTAAATTGAGGCTCGAAAAAGCGCGTCTTCTTGGATTTCGCAGATATGCCGATTATTCGATTGCAGAGAAGTCGGCTCCATCGCCTGAGGCTGTCCGCGCGATGATTGATGAGCTTGATAAGGCTACTGAAAAGTTCGCTTCCATGGAAGAGAAGGAGCTTATCGATTTTGCAAAATCATTTCCAGCGTTTAAAAGCGGCATCATGCCGTGGGACCGCGCATATCTTGCGGAAAGGCTCAGGGAGAAGAAATACGCTTACAGCGAAGAGGAATTTAAAAAGTATTGCGATCTTGAAACTGTTCTTTCCGGGATGTTCAAGATTTCAAACTTTCTTTTCGGCATTGAGGTTAGAGAGAAGAAGGGGCGCGACAAGCCCTCTGTTTGGCATAAAGATGTCAGGTTCTTCGAGGTTTTAGAGCCTTCCGAAAAAGGAACGAAAAAAGTAATTGCGCATTTCTATTTCGATCCTTTTGTCAGAAGCTCCCTGAAGCGCGGCGGCGCCTGGATGAATGATTTCCGCACGAGAAGAGTTCGTGGCGGTGAAATTATAACACCTCTTGCCGTCATCTGCACTAATTTCTCCGTCCCAGGGAAAGACGGTATTGCCCGCCTGACGATGGTCGATATTGAAACTTTGTTCCATGAATTCGGTCATGCGCTCCAATGTATGCTCTCGCGCATCGATGAAGAAGGTGCCTCTGGGCTCGGTCTTGTAGAATGGGACGCCGTGGAAGTGGCGAGCCAGTTCATGGAGAACTGGTGCCTCGATAAGCGCACTCATATAAAAATACCTGCTCAATTAAAGGAGAAGGTTTCTGCTGCGAAAAATTTCCGTTCGGCTTCTGCCTGCCGCCGCCAGCTTGCGTTTTCCGCCATCGATCTCGAGCTTCACTGCATTGAGGATGGCGCAAAAGCTCTGAATCCCGACAAGGTGAAAAGAGAGTGTTTCCGCCGCTTTTCAGTTCCTTTCGTGAAGGAGGATAAATTCCTCTCTTCCTTCTCGCATATTTTCGCTGGCGGTTATGCTGCTGGTTATTACGGTTATAAATGGGCCGAGGTTATGAGCGCCGACTGCTTTGGCGCTTTCGAGGAGGCTCCGCTCAACGATGATGCGAAAGTGAAATCTGTAGGCGCGCGCTATCGCGAAACCGTTCTCGGGCTCGGCGGTTCAATGTCGGCTCTCGACGTTTTTAAATCCTTCCGCGGAAGAGGGCCTAAAATAGACGCTCTTTTAAGGCAGATGGGGCTTGTCGCTCAAAAGACGGAAGTTCCTGATGGCGTCAAACGAAAAATGAAAGCTCTTCGCAATCAGATTGACAAGGTGGATGATGCGATTGTCGCATCGCTCAAGAAGCGCTTTGCCGTTTCCGCTGAGATGCGTGAGCTTAAGGCTGCCGCATCCATTCCTTCTGTCGATGATAAGCGAGAAAGTGAGATTCTTGAAAAAGTAGTCTCGCGCGTTCTGCCTGCCGATCGAGATACGGCAGTTGCTGTTTACGAGGCTATTCTCAGAGGATCGCGCGGATACGTCGAGACGATTGTCCGCGGCGTTCTCGTCGATAATGGAAAAGTCCTTCTTTGCCGCGCCAAGGGTGGAAAAACTTCCTATCTTCCCGGCGGGCATATAGATTTCGGTGAGACGGCCTCAGAAGCTCTCGTCCGCGAGATGAGAGAGGAGTGTGGCGTCGAGGTTGAAGTGGGGCACTTTCTCGGAGTCATTGAAAATTCATTTCTACAGCACGGAAGAAAACATTGCGAGATAAATCTCGTTTACGAAATGACGGCTCCTTCACTGCCGAAAAAGATTGTTTCGAAAGAAGATTGGATTTCATTTGAGTGGGCATCCCCGCGTGCGTTTGCTTCTAAGAGGCTTCTTCCAGAATCAATACGTCCGTTAGCGGCGAAGTGCGTTGAAAAATGAACCTTTCTCAGTGTGAGCTTTGTCCGCGACGTTGCGGCAGGCGTCCCGGTTTTTGCGGGGCAGAGGATAAGCTTCGCATATTCCGCTGGGGTCCGCATTTCGGAGAAGAGCCTCCAATTTCTGGTGAGCGCGGTTCTGGTTGCATTTTCTTTTCACGCTGCACGATGAAATGTCTTTATTGTCAAAATTCGCCGTGGAGCTGGAAGGGGGGCGGGAAGGATTATTCCGTAGAAGAGCTTGCCGCAATCATGCGCAAACTTGCTGTGGAGGATAAGGTTGGAAATTGGAATTTAGTTTCGCCTACTCCTTATCTGCCTTTTATCCGCGAATCTGCCGCTATCTTGAAAGCGGAGGGGATTCAGTTGCCGTTTGTTTGGAATTCTTCCGGGTATGAGCGCGTTGAAACGCTTGAGGAATATTCAGATCTTTGCGATACGGCGCTTTTCGATTTGCGTTATTCGCGTGATGAAACATCGGTTCTTGCGAGTGCCGCGCCGAATTACGTTTCCGCCGCGAGGGAGGCGGTGAAATGGGCAAGCAAGAATGCGAAGGTAATAGTGCGTATTCTTGTTCTCCCCGGACACGCGCATGAAGCTGTCGAAAACCTCAATTGGCTCGCAAAAGAAGTTTCTAATGAAATCGCAGTTTCAATAATGAGCCAGTATACTCCCGCATACGGTGCAATTTCCTTGCCGCCTTTCAACCGTCGCGTGACTGAAGAGGAGTATGAATCTGTCGTGGACGCCGCAGATAATCTGGGCTTTGAGAACGGTTGGATCCAGGGATTTGAGTCGTCAGATTCTGAGATGCAGCTTTTCGGCGAAAATATGAACGCAGGGTACGGAGTGACTAAGTAGCCGTGGCTTTCTAAATTGCCATGAGTGACAAGCAACTAAAAAAAGGAGAGAAAAGATTTGAAAGCATTGATACCAGCTGCAGGTCTCGGAACTCGATTCTTGCCTGTGACGAGCGTAATTCCCAAAGAGATGCTGCCTATCGGTTCTCGTCCTGCGCTTGAGCTTATCGTCGAGGAGGCCCGCTCGGCAGGCGCAACTGAAATAGTTATTGTCATATCGGAAGGCAAGGAGCTTATACGCCGTTATTTCAGCGGTGAGAGCGACATAAAAATAGTATATCAGCATGAGCAGAAAGGTTTAGGGCATGCTGTTTATCAGGCGTCTGAATTTTTTGTCGACGGCGAGAAAGTGCTTATTCTTCTTGGAGACGCGTTAGTAGTCGGGTGCAATGCTTCCAAGGCGATGGCGGAAGTGTCGGCTGCGAATGGTGGCGCGTCTGTTATCGGCTGCGAGCGTGTGCCGCGTGAGCGAGTTTCGCGTTATGGGATAATGAAAATGGCGCACGAGTTTGATGTTGCAGAAGGTGATGCGTTCGAACTTGCAGATATCGTTGAGAAGCCTTCTGAGGAGGATGCTCCGAGCGATCTTGCCGTTGCTGGAAGATATTTGCTTGATTCGAAAATATTTGATTTTCTTTCTGATCAAATCGCCGGTGTCGGAGGCGAGATACAGCTGACTGATGCAATAAGAAGAATGGTTGCATGCAAGTATCCTTTTTTTGGTTATATTTATCGAGGCCATAGGCAAGATATCGGAAATCCTGACGGTTATTTCAATGCGCTTGTCTCTTACAGGGCAAAGGAGGGTAGATGAACGTAGTTAAAACTAGGAGTTTCTCCCGCATCGGTTTTCTCGGTAATCCCTCCGACGGGTATTTCGGGAAGACGCTTTCATTTACTTTTGCAAATTTCGGCGTTGAGCTTACTTTAGTTGAAAGCGCGCGTCTCAAGTTTGTTCCGGGCGAGGTGGATGACGCGTCGTTTGATTCGCCGGAGCATCTCGTCCATGACCTACGTCTTTATGGATATTATGGCGGCATCCGTCTTTTAAAGGCAGTAAGCAAGCGGTTCTTTGAATATTGCGCGGCCCATTCGATAGAGATACCGAAAGTGAATTTTACCGCCGAATACAAAATCAACATTCCGCGTCTTGTCGGGCTTTCAGGTTCCTCTGCAATCTGCACGGCAATGCTTAAGGCGCTTATGAAATTTTACAATGTTGAAATTCCATTCGAGTATACGCCGACAATCTGTCTTGAGGCCGAGAGGGATGAGTTAGACATCAATGCCGGTTTCCAGGACCGCGTTATTCAGATGTACAACGGTCTTGTTTACATGGATTTCGATCGCGCATTTGTCGAGGCAAATAATTTTGGCCGCTACGAACGCATTGACGCGTCGCTTATGCCGAATGTTTTTGTTGCGTACGATGCTAACAGGGCGGAGGAATCTGGTAAAGCCCATCATGCGGTCAGGCGTCTTTTTGAGGCAAAAAACAGAGATGTTGTTTCGGCGATGTCTGAATTTGCCGATATTGCTAAGCGCGGTCGCGATGCGCTTCTTGCAGGACGGAAAGATGAAATTGCCTCTCTTGTGAACGCGAATTTCGATCTTCGCGATAAAATCTTTGATGTGGCGGAAGAGAACCGCCGTATGGTAATGACTGCAAGGCGCGCGGGAGCGAGTGCAAAATTCGCTGGCTCTGGAGGAGCGATAGTTGGAACATTTGAGGATGGTGAGCACTTTGAAAAGATAAAAGAAGCGATGTTAAGTATCGGGTGTTCTACGTTTATTCCAAAGATAGCGACAGACGATGAGGTAGGCACAGAAGCTTACTCTCTCGGTCTCTGGCGTAATTCTTAATCTCCTAAACTCCAAGAAGCGAAAGCAAAGAAATTAAACCTAAAAACGGCTGTTGATTTTAACGCACAAGCGCAAAACCACTGTTTTCTCTACGCCTTTGCGTCTCTGCGTTAAAAAAGAACCCGCTCTACTGCCGAATCTGGGTCTAACTACGGCCAACGCTTTAAAAGCCGATTCTTCCCCTTTTGGGCCCCTGAATCGTTTTTAATGCGTTGGAAGTGTCTCAGCAACCAACAACCAGCAGCGCAGCAGCCAATCCGCCTTGTCGTGGCGCGTCAGGCGCATCGCTGCCCCCCCCCCCAGGGACGCCCCATCGGACGCGCCCGACTGTCTTTTTGTGCGTAGGCATCGAGCCTACGCTCCGATGG
>JAHBAE010000110.1 GCA_018384485.1 Kiritimatiellia bacterium | reverse complement strand
ACTTGCATGCCTAATCCACGCTACCAGCGTTCGTTCTGAGCCAGAATCAAACTCTCAGAAAAAGAATTTGAGTTGACCTCTCACACAAACATTTACTGTTTCATGTCTCTTCCGAAGACATGATCTCAAACATCAATTTTCAATGATCAACCCGCCAATAGGTTTTTACTCTATCGCGGCTCATCCACCCTTTCAGGCGAACGAGTGCGTAGTATATCATATTTTTCGCACCACGCGCAAGGGGGAAAATTAAAAAAATTCAAATTATCGTTTTAATCTCTATCCGTGCCGAACTGAGCGATTCTTTTGAGCCTATATTTTGGTATAATACACATAATGAAAAAAATCGCCGTTCTAATGGGAGGCACTTCTAACGAAAGAGAAGTCTCCATTGCCTCCGGAGAAAATGTTGCCAAGGCGCTCGCAAGCCTCGGAAAGTACGATGTCATCCCTATTGTTCTTGATAAAGAGAACTTAAGTGGATTGCCGAAAGACACCGATGCAGTATATATCGCGCTGCACGGAGGTTGGGGCGAGAACGGAGGAGTGCAAAATGCTCTCAACGCCCTTCGTATCCCCTACACAGGTCCTGGAGTGCTCGCCTCGCAGATTGCGATGGACAAAATCAAAACGAAGCTTGTTCTTGAGATGAATAATGTCCCCACCGCAGCATGGGGGCTTTCATCCCGTGGCGATGAAGCGCCTCCGCTCCCCTTCCCTGTCGTCGTCAAAGCTCCGCGCGACGGAAGCTCCGTAGGAATCTCAAAAGTCACTTGCGCCAAAGATTGGCCCTCTGCCTTAGAAAACACTTTCTCCGTTATGGAGGAAAACGCTCCTGCTGCACTTGTGGAAGAATTTATCCACGGAAGAGAATTTACAGTGGCCGTTGTCGATGGCGAAGCGTGGCCTGCCATTGAAATTGTCACCGCAAGCGGCTGGTATGGCTATGAGGAGAAATACGTCTCCAACGAAACACGTTATGAATTTCTCGCCGATGGCGGCAAAGAAGCTCTAAAGCTTGAGGAAAAGCTGAAGAAGATCGCCGTTGATGCTTACAAGGCCGTAAAATGCCGCGGAGTTACCCGCGTAGACTTTATGGTATCTCCGCTCGGGCGTTGTTATGTGCTTGAACTTAACACGTCCCCAGGCTTTACGTCTCACTCGCTCGTCCCTAAATCGGGGATGCGTACAGGCTTGTCGTTCGCAGAAGTTTGCGACAAAATTCTTTCTCTCGCCGCGACTGATCAATCATGAAAGGCAATAAGATAAAAAGCAAAAAAAGCTCCTTTGGCATCGTTGCCATCGTAGGAGCCGTGCTTCTCCTTTTTATAACAGTCGGGGCCGTAGCCGCATACAAGCAGTTAAAAAACTTGTGGGATGACCAATTCGTTATCTCCGATTTTTCAGAGCAGGTGTCAATAACCTCGGGGAAAATGGTGAAGAGCGATGTCATCGCCGAAAATTTCGGGTTACGCAAAGGCGCTAACTTCAACAACATCAATTTCTCGGAGAAACGTGAAAAAGTTCTCGAGAAGATTCCGAATCTGAAATCCATCTCAGTCGTAAGGCGCATGCCTAACAAGATTACAATCGTGGCGGAGGAACGTTCGCCCGTGGCGCGCTTAAGCTTACGCTCTTCAAAAATGGATTCGGGCCGCGTGGTCGATTCGGAAGGTGTCGTATTTCTCTGCTCTCGCGGAACGCGTATGCTCCCGCTGATCCGAGAAAGTTCGGCGCCGGGAACGAAGCCAGGCAAAAGACTTGAGGGGCGCGCCGCTGCCGCGCTTCAGCTGATTGAAGCCTGCCGCGATGGCGAGCTGCAGGAACTCGCTGTTCTTGAGGTTGATATTTCAAAGCAGGATTTCCTCCTGGCCACGCTGGGGGGCGACTACTCGACAGCAAAAATCGCATGGGAAGGAATGGATTCGCCTTCTCCCGCCTCAAGGGCCGATTTAATACATAGGCTTCAACACCTGCTCAGCGCCATAAAATCTCGTGTTGGTGCAGGAGCTGTAGTCTGGAACGCGACCGACCTCATTAATCCTGGGCGCATTTACGCCGACACGAAAAACTTCATACGATGAACAACATCCACGCAGCTTTAGAAATTGGAACGACCCGTACGATACTCGCGATAGGCGAGTCCAATGGCGGCGGAAGGCTTAAAGTGACATGCCATGCGGAGATTCCCTCCTCCGGCGTGCGCAAAAGTCAGATTCTCGATATCTCGCAAGCGACGCAATCGATCAAATCGGTTTTGAAAGAGATTCAGAAGCGTCATGATGCGGAAGGCTCGAAAATCACCATCGCCAACGCCGTTCTTGCCGTTTCAGGCCAGCATATCACAGCATCGCACGCAGAGGGAAGCGCAGTAATCGAAAAGGATAAAGTCGGCGACAATGAAATTGAAGAGGTCGCTTCGCGCATAAGGGAGATGCCTCTGCCTAAAGGGCGTGAACTTCTCGACATCATCGATCAGGACTACGAAGTCGATGGCTACGGCGGTATAATTTCACCCAAGGGAATCGCAGGGAGAATGTTGAAGCTCAACTCGCTTCAAATCCATGCCGATATACATAGAATACAAGACGCCAAGACGGCGGCGGAAAATGTGCACCTTGAAATTAGCGAGCCGCTCTTCGCGGCAACTTGCGCGGCCGATGCGGTTCTTGACGAGAGAGAAAGGAAAGATGGCGTACTCCTCCTTGATATGGGCGGAGGCTCTACCGGTTACGCCGCGTACTGTGACGGCGTCCTCAAGGACGCAGGAGTCATAGGCGTCGGCGGCGACCATATCACGAACGACATCGCGTACGCTTTCCAGACGACGAACGCGCAGGCCGAAAAACTAAAAATAGAATCGGCGAGCGCCATTCTCGGTCAATATTCCACCGAAAACTCGCGCGTGAGGATTACAGGTTCTTCATCGCTTATGGAATCGCGCACGATTTCACGCAGAGCGCTCGATACAGTCGTCAACGCCAGACTTAAGGAGCTTTTCTCGATTTTGCGCGAGAGGTTCGAAGAAAACGATTTGATCCACCGCATGCATGCTGGTATCGTTCTTGTGGGCGGCGGTGCCGGTATGCGGGAGATAGATATTCTCGCCCGCAACGAGCTCGGCCATGAAGCGAGAATCGGCAAACCGCAGAATATCGACGGGATTGACGATATTCAATCGCCGTGGGCCTTCTCCACAATCGCCGGGGCGCTCCTTTATTCTCTAAAAGCGAATGAGGAGAAAAATATATTGCAAGACATTTGGGGGAGATTTTTCAAATGACAGGAATTTCACATCCTATTCTTCTGCTCGGAGTTGGCACGGCAGGCGCAAAAATTGCGCACGGAGTCTCGCGGGCGTTCGGCGACGGGATGCGCTGCGTTCTCGTTGATACTGACGCTTCTTCTTCTGTCGAGGGGGCGGATTTCATTCTCTTGGGAGGCGACAGGCTCGCCGGGCGCGGCGCTGGCGGCGACATTGTAGCGGCGCGCCTTGCGGCAGAAGATTCGCTTCAAACCCTTAACTCGAAGGTTGAAGGTATCCGCCTCGCCGTCATCGTCACTTCTCTCGGCGGCGGTACTGGCGGAGGAGCTACGATAGAAATCTCAAAACATCTTGCAGATCTCGGGATTGCCACAGTTGTTTTCGCGACTACGCCCTTCTTCTTTGAAGGCGAAGACCGTATGCGCAATGCCCGCAGCGCTATGTCGCTCATTGAACAGGAAGCCAACTCCGTCTTTTTCCTGCCGCTTGACAAGTTGGTCGGCGAAGAAGATGTTATGCAGGAAGCTATGAAGCGCGCTGTAGATACTCTTTCCGGTGGCATCAGCCTTCTTTGGAGGCTTATCATGAAACCCGGCTACATCAAGCTTGATGCCGACAGGCTCCGCCACCTTATGACTGGCTCTGGGCGCGGAAGGTTTTCTTTTGTAACCGTCCAAGGCCCCGATCGCGCATCTCAAGCCGTGGAGAAATTGGCAAATTCCGAACTCCTTTCCTTGGCGGACGCGCCGGTAAACGGGATTTTATGCGGCGTTCTTGCAGGAGAGGATTTGCGTTTGAGCGAATTGGGGCGCATCGCCGATGGCATACGCACTTCTTTCGGCGAACATGTATCCTTCGAACTCGGCACGGTAAACGATGAAGCTACTTTCTGCGGAAGGCTTTGCGTCGTTATAATGCTTTTTGAAAAATTACCAAAGGCTGAAAAGAGCCTCGCCTCCGGAACAAAGGGCAAAAGGCGCCGCGCTTCAGGAATGTCGCCCGCCGTCGACCGCGGCAGGTTCTCAAATTCCGCACCTACCATCTGGCACGGAGAAGATCTTGATCTTCCCACGTTTATGCGCCGCAGCATAAACCTTGATTTCTAAGATCTTCTCAAGGTATGAGCAAATCCTGCATTAAAGTACTGCCGATTCATGTTGCAAACAAGATTTCGGCAGGCGAGGTGGTGGAAAGGCCTGCAAGCGTTGTAAAAGAGCTTGTTGAAAACGCTATTGATGCCGGAGCGAAGAACATTCGCATCTCCATCGCTCAAGGCGGCAAAAGTCTAATCTCCGTGCAGGACGACGGTTGCGGGATGTCGAAAGACGATGCCCTGCTCTCTCTTGAAAGGCAGGCAACTTCTAAAATAACTGACGAAGCCGATATTGAAAACATTTCCACTCTCGGCTTTCGCGGAGAGGCAATCCCTTCCATCGCGTCGGTATCGCGTTTTTCTATGACGACGCGACTGAAAGAAAACGATGAAGGCTTTTTCCTTCAGGTAAACGCAGGCGCGCTCGCCGAAACGCGTGTTGCCGGCTGCCCGGTGGGAACGCTCATCGAAGTAAAAGACCTTTTTTGCAATGTGCCGGGGCGGCTAAAGTTTCTTAAATCAAAAATGACGGAAGAAAGCCACGTCCGCCACGTCTACACAGTTCATGCGCTTTCACGCCCTGATATCGCCTTTTCGCTTTATGTCGACGGGCGCGAGGCTGGCAAACTTCCGGCGGCCGCATCTCTTGCTGAGCGCATGCACGATCTTTTCGGCGCGGAATTTATGGAATCTCTCAATGAGATCCCTTTAGTTGAATCGGGCGAACAAGCTAAGAGCGAGAAAGTAAAAGTCACGGGTTTTATCGAAAAGCCCTCTCTCGCATGCCCTACAAGGCGTGATCAGTACATATTCGTAAATTCGAGGCCTGCAACCGCCCCTTCCATCGCGTATGCCATCCGCGAAACATATCCGCGCAGGCAGGGCGAATCGAAGCCTGCGGCCGTTCTTTTTATTGAGACATCTCCCAGCGAAGTTGATGTCAATGTGCACCCGATGAAGCGTGAAGTGCGCTTTAGAGACAACAATGCGGTAATATCGGCAGTTGCAAACGCGATAAAAAGAACAATTCTCTTTTCTAAGCCCGCAACTATCGAGAAGGCGCCTCCTGAGGTGTTTATACAGCCCGCGCCTCAAGTAAGCGAAGAGACAAATTTTACTCCCCCTCCTCTTGCAACACACGACCAAAGTAAAGAGGTGGTGCCTTCATTGGCTCAGATTTCAACGCCGCCTAAAATCGCAACACCACAGCCTCAACCTATTGAGGTGGAGCTTAAAATTTCATCTGACGGCGAAAACGCAAAGCCGTGGAGATGGTTTAAATTTCTCGCTCAGACTCAAAGCGGCTATATTCTTCTTGAGACTGACGCAGGTATCGTCACCGTAAATCCCACTGCCGCGCGCGAGCGGATAGTTTACGAGCAAATGAGAGATATGACGATGCCCACGCAACCTCTTCTCATTCCCGAAACTGTCGCGCTCTCGCCTGCTGACTCGGCACGAATCACAAGCTCGCTCAAGACGCTTGAAAGCATGGGCTTTTCAATTGAACCTTTCGGGAAAAACACTTTCAAAATCGACGCCGTTCCGCAAATCGCCTCGAACATTTCCGCAAGCGCCCTTCTTTCAACCATCTGCCATGATCTTTCGGAGGGCGGTTCGAGAAACTCGGGCATACGATGGAAAGAGGAGTTGATTGCAAGATCAGTTGCACGCTCATTTGCAGGGTCACATCAGAAGATCTCCGCCGAAGGCGCTGTTGAAATGATGGAAGAGCTTTGCTCGTGCAAAATGCCTTACGTATGCCCGCGAGGGAAAAGCGTTATGATCTTCACTTCAAACCGCGAACTCGACAGAAAGTTTGACCGGCGATAATATTTATATCACTGCCCAAACTTCCGAGAAAGCGCCTCTTCCACTTCTCTTGCAAATTCAGGGTAAATAAAATCCGCACGAAGCGTTGGCGGCAGAGAAATGCGCTCTGGAGGATTTTTACGCAGCCTCTCAACTGCCTTCATAAAAGATTCTGGCGATTTTTCATCGTAAACGGCGCCAAGATTTTCCTCAAGAAGAATTCTCTCGCACTCCCCATGTAGAGATGCAATTACTGGAATAGACGAGTTTAAGTAATCAAAAAGTTTATTCGGCAGAGCAACCATCGACTCATCCGACATGGGAATTACGCCTGCATCACACGACGAAAGAAGTGAGAAATAAGCCTCTTGTCCAAGCCATCCATGGAAGCGCACTCTGTCTTGGACACCGCATTTTTTCGCATAACGGATAAGGCTATCCTTTTTCTCTCCCTCTCCCGCAATATCGAGCGTAAGAGACAAATCTTTTTTCAATGCATCGATAACAGTTTCAAGAGAATAGCCTAAGCCTAAACTCCCAGCGTAAACCAAGCGTGAAATACGCTGCGATGAAGCGCGGCGTTCCTGAGAAAAAGGAGGGACGGAAATACCGAGGCGCGCAAGAATAAAATCATCCCTTCCCGTCAAATGTTTATACGAAGAGGAAACTCCGCTGACCAGATCTGAGGAGTTGTAAAGCGCCTTTGCCACAAGGCGCATCGGGAGAAACAAAAGTGAAGATAAAAACCTGATCTTTTTCGGAAGGACACGGTAAAATGCCTCAGGCCACGCATCCTGAATATCAGAAACTGTCTTTGCATTCGTTTTTAAAGCAAGGCGCCTGCACTGAAGCGCAGCGGTAAGAGTAGGCACGGCTGAAATAACGAGAGACGGCTGTGAAATTGTTTTTTGAGCAATCAACTTTTCTGCCGTCGCATAAAACGACCGCGCATACACGAGGTGGCTTAATATGCGCCGAAATGAAATATTACGCTTATACTTAAGAGTGTTAAGAACGACTATTTTTATCGCAGGAGAATGACGATACACTTTAAACTTTGGTGAATCAATTTCGATTTTCAGAGAATCGTCAAATCTTCGCTGCTCCTTCGTCCCGTGATTGAAAGAGGAGACGAAAAGCACCACATCATGACCTCTTGAAGCGAACGCTTCAGCCATATTCCAATAGCGCATCGCCCTGCAGCCTTCCTGAGGGAGATTGTCAAACGGCGTTTGAATATAAACGGTCATTCAAACTTAATGCCTACATCATCGAAGGCAAACGAATGAACTTTAGATGACGGGCCTGGAGGGTTCGCTTCAAGAATCTTGCGAATACGCACCGCCGCCGAAGGAGAGGAAGCCAAAATATACATAAAGCCACCGCCGCCCGCGCCAGTCAATGTGATTGCGGATGAATATGGACGCACAAGATCTATCATGTCATCGACCTTCTCGTTCGTGGACCCTGCATCAAGAAGTTTCTTATCGCGCCAATAGGCATTTATACAGGAGGCAAAAGTATCTATATCGCCGCGCTTCAACGCCGTTGCTGCTTTTATGGCATTATCTTTGAGAGCAGAAACGAGAATTTTGGCAAATCCATGAGGATTTTCTTCGTAAAAACCCAGAACTCGGCGCAAAACATTGCGAGCCATCCTCTTTTGACCAGTGAAATAAAGAATACTCCTTGAGGAGAGCTCTTTAAGAACTTTCTTGGGAACTTCTATTTTTTCAACCTTCACCTTCTGCTCTTTTCCAGGTGAAGACGTAAGAATTTTAATACCAGGTGTCATACCGGCGAATTGATCTTCCCAACCGCCGCCCGTACCCATCACGCGTTCAAGACGCAAAACTTTCTCGCCTACTTCATCAATAT
Organism: Kiritimatiellia bacterium; assembly: GCA_018384485.1. GTDB lineage: Bacteria > Verrucomicrobiota > Kiritimatiellia > RFP12 > UBA1067 > UBA1067. The sequence goes on along the minus strand of JAHBAE010000110.1, from coordinate 5,957 downwards.
CGATTTCGGACGACTTTGCAAAACCGTAACGTTTAACATGAAGAAGCGCCGCAATTACTGAAGAGCCGAGAATGGACGACGTCCCCATGCCGCTTCCTTTCGGAACATCAGCGGAAATGATTATATCAAGCCCAATCGAGCCGAATTTAAAACCGGTAACGTGGAGCGCCGCTCTTACCAGACAACTCCAATCTGTAGGATCAAAAGAGTCGTTTATTGCTGAAGAAGAGCAAATGAGAGTCTCACGACCGAGGTCTTTCGAGATAATCTTAAGACTTTTATCTCGCCGCGGATGAATCTCAACTTTTACAGGACGCCTTCCGTTCAGTGTGACGGCAGCAGCAAGCACCGTTCCGCCCTCTTGTTCGCAGATTGGCGGAGTATCAGACCAGCCTCCTGCAAAATCAATGCGCAACGGACACGAAACGCGAACAACCTTTCCTATCGTGGAGCGCAAAGAAAGAAGACGCGAATGATTTACACGCACCATTTTTTCAGAAAGAGCATGCTTCTCCCAAAGCCCATCCTCCTTAAACGAATCGCCAATCGAATACTTCAAGTGATACCATTCGTCTTTTCCGATCGGCAAGGATGTTAAACATTCACCTTTCAAAAGGCGAATAGGGCCGTACGAATCAGGCACGTTCGTTACGATATTATCTCCGCCGAGACTTTCTATCGGCGCAGAAACAGAGTCAACAATAAATCTCTTCCCTTTCTCGTCGCAGATTGAGAGAAGCTGCAATAGTTCACGCGAAGAGCCTATATGGAAGAAATCGCAAGAAGGCACAACCGACACATGGAAAGGAGCGAAAGAAGACAAAAGCAGTTTCGGAAACTCTTCGTAAATATCTCCCGCTATCGGAAGCGAAAGCATTTTTTCTGCCGTTTGCCAGTCGAAGTGCATAATACCGGTATCGACAAGGTATGAACCTTTCTTCACGTCCGGCTTTTGAAGAAAATCATTTACCTTGTAAAGCCCAGGATCATTTTTATCTGCGACATAAACGCCGTGAAGACGAGCCTGATTTGGGCCGTCGAGATAAGCGACCCCCGTAACTCCGCGTGGCGCAAATTTGACGCGACGAGCATCCAATCTCGGAATCACGTCTCCACAGCAGACAGTAACGCCCTGACGAGGAGGCAGCTTCGCCATCGCTTCTACGATATGCTCAAGGATGCTTCTGCCGTCAGGCATGGGAACAAACGCCTTGCCCATCGCAGCATACGCCGGAGTGCGTTTGGCATCGCCGCCTGAATGGCAAATTAGCAATCTTGACACATTCAGTTTTTTGCGTTTAATCGTTCTGAGCGCGTTGACTGTAGCTCCAAGCGAGCCCGCTCTGCGGTCTCCCGGATCTGAGAGAACGAGAAAATTTTTCTTCCCCTTCAATTGCGCTCTGTAGCCGGCTGCCTGCGCCTTGTTTGCAGCCGTCACTATTATTAAATCAAACATACGAGTGAATTATATCATTTATCTCGGCATAACTCCTCACCTGCCCCAGCCGAGCACGTATTTTAGCCGCACCAGGAAGCCCAGAAAAATATCTGAAAAGATGCGTATGCATTTTTACGGAAGTAAAAGCATCAAGAGAAAGCACTCTATCCTCCGGGAAACGCGCCTCCATCAATTCGCGGTATTCAACGAGAAGAGAAAGATGCTTTGCACAAAGAGAAGGCCCTGGAATTCTCACAACATCTCCAGCGGCTTTTATTGCGGAAAAAACATAGGGATTCAAAAGAGCCGCCCGCCCGATCATTACGGCTGCTACGCCAGTTTTTGCCATAGCCGCCGCACTTTCAGCGTCTAACACGCTTCCGTTTCCCGTAACAGGAATAGTTGCGCGCGAGACAATTTCAGAAAGAAGATCTAAATACACTTCTCCTCCATGCATCTGAGAGGTGTATCTCGCATGGAAAATTATTCCCTTCGCTCCTGCCTTTTCTGCAGCATCAAGAAGCTCAAAGGCGTTAGTTCTTCCGGGATGCGGACCTAATCGTGTTTTGAGCGTAACAGGAAGAGGAGTGTTTTCAACCATAGCCTTCAAAAGGCGATACACTTTATCAGGATCGCCCACAAGCTTTGCTCCCGCCCCTTCGCGAGTGACTTTTGTGACGGGGCAACCTGCATTCAGATTAAGCTCGGTGAAGTAATGCGGCACTTCGCGCGCGGCAAATGCAACATCGCTTTCTTTCGCTCCGAAGATCTGACAGGCGACCGGCCCCTCGCCGGGCATAATCTCCATCAATCTCCGCGTAGGAACAGAGCCATGGGCAAGCCCTGCGGCGCTGACCATTTCTGTGTATGTCAAATCTGCGCCACCCTCCGTGCAAAGGCGCCGAAAAGGCGCGTCTGTAAAACCTGCCAATGGCGCAAGAACAAGTTTCATTTTCTCTCCTGTCGCTCAGCGGGGCGAGGCGTCAATACAGGGTCTGAATATGCGGCTCTCTCGTCCATGCGTGCAAAGGAGACGAAGGCGGGCGCTCCCCAACCAGTCTTGGGATTGCGGCCGAAAACTGCAATATCAACACGATTGGATGGATTTATTTTTGCCGCATCAAGCTCTATAACTGCGCCGTCCCTGCCTATGGAAACGACTTTCGCCTGCGCCTCGGTGCCGTGCGTACGCGCAAAACGCATTTTTTCGGCCCCCTTCGCTTTCAACACAAACACTCTCTTTCTTTCCGGCGCATTCAACACGAAAGACCATGCAAAAGGCGTTGCGTACAAAAGCTCGCTCCTACCAGTATCTGTTATCTCTGAAACGGATTCCGCCGTAACGGTGACAAGTGGCGGAATCGCCGCAGGCTTAAGAGAAGATGCTATCTCAACAAGTTTATTTGTATCAATGCCACCCGGAGGCATCGCAGTAGGATGAGCCTTCGAAGAGATGTAATCATCTTCCGTTACGACATCCTTGAGCGATTTTTTTAAAAGCGTTATTATCGTGGGAGCGAAAAGAGAACGCTGAACCGCGACCTGCTTCGTATCTCGCGGCAATGAACGCGAAGCGAGCATGGCGGCATGAAGATAGGGAATGTCAGACCAGCTTCTTCCTGCCGTCGTAACAAAGAACGGCACGAGAGAATGGAAAACGTCACCGTGTTTTCCGAGCGGCGGAGTATCTACATTAGAAGGGAAAAACCATATTTGATTTGAAAGATACAACTTCTGCATCGCCAGAAGACTCGGCAGATTTACAGATGCGATTGCACGAGGCATCGACCTCCAAAACGGCCCCGCTACAAAAGCCTGCGAACAATTTCCAAAAAGAGGATATGGGAAGCATACGTTCGGGATGCCAGAGGCCATATTACGTTGGACGCCTTCCATATCGAATTTTACCTCGGTAATTCCCGGGAAGAGCGATAATTTTGGGCGTGAATGGCCTACATCGCGATTCATATAAAGATCGCCTGTGTTGCCGAGCGAAGCGAAAGATTTAAGTTTTATACGCGCATTAAAAATGCCGGCATCGAAATCCCACATAAGATTCTTCGCGCCGACTACAGCAACCGTCCCAGCCACAACCTCTTTTTCCTCACTCGCCATCGGCCCCTTTGTTACGGGAACGGAAGAAAGCGACGAAGCTTTCTTAACTAATTCAGGAAAGCGAGGATTTGAAGAGATGCGCCTGAGATCATTATCATTCTTGATGGCCCTAACATCTCTAAAGCCAAGATCGATAGCCTTCTCAAGCATATCTAAAGCCTCTTTCTCCCTCCCTTCATACCAGCAAAGCGAGCAGGCTAAATTATATGCCCAGGTAGGGTCATCTGGAAGAAGTTCCGTCCCTTTACGGCTCGTTTCCTCCATTGTTGTTGTATCACCTTCTTTAACAGCTACGACAAAACGCTGCCGCAACTGATTATGCTGCGCCTGTCGAGAAGGATAATCCCAAATCGACAATACCGCTAAAAGAATGCAGATAAAATTCATGCTTATTTAAACTGCATCCACTTAGGGAATTTTACAATCTTCGCAGTGCGGCTCTGATTCGTTTCAAGCGAATCAACAGTTCCGATCGAAGGAGACTCCAAGGAGGCAATACGAGCCATAAGAGCCTGCTTACCAATAGCCTCTCGCTGACGAAGCTGATCGGAAAGCTGACGCTCTTCCATGAGATCTTTCTCCGCCCTGTGCAGAAGCTCACGAAGTTGCTGCGCCTCGGCGCGTAGCTGTGTGATATCACGCATACTCTCCTGATTGCGCGCACATTCGGCCTTATGGATACGAAGCTCTTCCATGAGCGAACGCTCCTTAATGGAATTCTCGCGCATTGCCTTTTCATGAATACGCCGCAACTCCTCAAGTTCTGCTCGGACACGAATTGTGCGTGGATCTTCAGGCCGTCCAAGAAGCGCTGTACGAGTCATTTCCTCAACGCTTCCACCGCAGCGCGAAAGAAGCTCTCTGCGACGAAGGGCAAGCCTCTCGGAACGAGCCTGATGACGCTTACGAAATTCCTCAAACTCATCCTTTTCCTTGTTGAGCATTTCGTCAAGCCCTGAAAGCTCATCCTGCATTATTTTAAATACTGCAGCCTGAGTATCTGCGATTTCACTTGCTGCGGCAGGAAGACGCTTAAGCTCATCGCTCAGCGCAACAATCTGTTCGGCTTGCTTTGCAGACCGCTGATTAGCCTCATTAAGTTCGTTTGCACACGATTCACATTTGGCCGTAAGCGCTTCTATTTGAGACATAAGATCTGCACGCGCTGCAGCTGCCGTCGCCATCGTTTCGTCAAGGCGATGCTGAAGGTCTGTCGTATGACGACGCTCTTCATCGAGAAGCCCTTGAAGCTCATTTACCCTTGCTTCATCAATTACAGTCTTCTCAACAATTTTCTCGACGATCTTCTCAACTGGAACTTCTACACGAACCTCCTTCTCAACAATCCTCTCGACAGGAACTTCAACTGTTTTCTCAACAATTTTTTCAACGGGAACTTCTACTATTTTTTCGACTATTTTTTCAATTGGAACTTCCACTATCTTCTCTACAACCTTCTCAGCTGAAACTTCCGCACAAACTTCCTCCGCGACAACATCGGGCGTTTGCGCCGCCTCTTCTTCTTTAATGGCGTCATCATTTAAAGGCGCCACAGCAACTATCTCTTCCTCCTCAAATGGGGCACGCACTTCTACGACAGACGCAGTAGGAGGGAGTCTTCCGCTTGCTATAAGAGCGTCCGCAGCAGCCTTATTGAAAGGACCTCTCGGATTGCCGTCACCAATATCAATTGAAAAACGCATATCGAGAAAAGGCATGTCTTCAACGCGCTTCCAAATAATCTCATCAGACGAAACTTCCTGCCCTGGCTGAATGCGCCCCATCTTTGCCCATTCAATAAGCTTTGCCTGCGATTCTGGGCCAAATGTTTCATCTTGAGTCCTCAACCACCATTTTTTTTCGCTCATGATTTTTTACCTCCAAAAAAATTCTTTTTTATGGAAAATTTTCCGCTTCGCATAAGTTCCTGCCTTGCCGCCTGTTCAAGCGCTACAAGCGCATCATGATTTAGTGAATTTAGCGATTTTATAGGCGAATTAACACGCTTCGGAGAAAAAACATTATTCGCCTTTAAATCGGGAGAAATAACTTCAACTACCTTCTCAACTTCTACAATTTTCTCGACGATCTTCTCAACTGGAACTTCTACGCGCACTTCCTTTTCTACGATTTTTTCAACTACCTTTTCGACAGGTACTTCAACTACTTTCTCAACGATCTTCTCGACTGGAACTTCTACACGCACTTCCTTCTCGACGATTTTTTCAACTACCTTTTCAACTGGTACTTCAACGACTTTCTCGACGATCTTCTCAACCGGAACTTCTACGCGCACTTCCTTCTCGACGATTTTTTCAACTACCTTTTCAACAGGCACTTCAACGACTTTCTCAACGATCTTCTCAACCGGAACTTCTACGCGTACTTCCTTCTCGACGATTTT
>JAHBAE010000107.1 GCA_018384485.1 Kiritimatiellia bacterium | reverse complement strand
GAACGCTGGCTGCTGGCTGCTGGAACACTTCCAACGCATCAAAAATTCGTTCTACCTCGCGTCAGCGGGGAGAAGGAATTTTTGATGCGTTGGCCGTATGGCCCCGGCGGGGGTGGCTCACACGTCCGCGGCATTTATGCTATAATACGGGTCTGCGGTTCTCGGTTCAACCGCTCAAGAAAGGAAAGGAGTAAGGATTATGGCACGTTTTTGTCTTCCTCGCGATATTTACCACGGCAAGGGCGCCCTGGAGACGCTCAAGACTTTGAAGGGCAGGCGGGCGATTATCTGCGTCGGCGGCGGCTCCATGAAGCGCGGCGGCTTTCTGCAGCGTGCCGAAGGCTATCTTCGCGAAGCCGGCATGGAGGTGAGACTCTTCGAGGGCATCGAGTCCGATCCGTCGGTCGAGACGGTGATGAAGGGTGCGGCGGTGATGCAGGAGTTCCAGCCCGACTGGATCGTCGCAATGGGCGGCGGTTCGCCGATCGATGCCGCGAAGGCGATGTGGATCAAGTACGAGCATCCCGAGTGCTCGTTCGAGGACATGTGCAAGGTCTTCGGGCTGCCGAAGCTTCGCACTAAGGCGCGCTTTGTCGCCATCTCCTCGACTTCCGGCACGGCGACGGAGGTGACCGCGTTCTCGATCATCACCGATTACGCCAAGGGCATCAAGTTCCCGATCGCCGATTTTGAGATCACGCCCGATATTGCAATTGTCGATCCCGAGCTGGCGCTCACGATGCCGCAGAAGCTCTGCGCGCACACGGGCATGGACGCGCTCACCCACGACCTCGAGGCCATCGTTGCGGTCGCGCACAGCCCGTATTCAGACGCGCTGGCGATTCATTCGATGAAGATGATCCGCGATTCGCTCGTCAAGAGCTTCGGCGGCGACGCCGAAGCGCGCGCCGTGATGCACGATGCGCAGTGTCTCGCCGGCATGTCGTTCTCGAACGCGCTCCTCGGCATCGTCCATTCGCTCGCGCACAAGACGGGCGCGGCCTTTGCGGGCGGCCATATCATCCACGGCGCGGCCAATGCGATGTATCTGCCGAAGGTGATTAAGTTCAACGCCGCCGTTCCGTTCGCAGCCGCGCGCTATGCGCAGTGCGCGGGCGAACTCGCTCTGGCGGGCGCGGAGAGTTCGCAGGAGGCGAAGATTGCCGCGCTCATCGCGTGGGTGCGCAAGCTTAACGACGAGCTGAACATCCCGCACTGCATCCGCGACTACGCCGCGAACGGACTGCCTGGCGAGGGCATGGTTACGGCGGCGGAGTTCGAGTCCAAGGCCGCGCAGATCGCCGAGAACGCGATGGGTGATGCCTGCACTGGCTGCAACCCGCGGCAGATGGACGCGAAACTCATGGAACGAGTGTTGCGTTGCTGCTGGGATGACTCCGAGGTGGATTTCTAAACCGCACGCCCGCAGAGTAAACATGGGTGCGTACGGAAACATTCCGTTTGCAATGATGCCTTCGTCACCCGGCGGAAAAATCTACGTCAGGTAATGAGCCTGTCGGCAGAGCAGAGCTTATCAGTTACACGGCTGATAAGCTCGTTCTCTTCGCATACAGTGTGGACGGAAGCGGGAATTGACCTTCTGAAAGCGGCGCCGTAGTTTTTAACAACGATTCTTGGATCGGTTATAATTACAACGCCTTCATCTGATTTGCTCCGTATAAGACGGCCGAAACCTTGGCGAAAACGTATTACCGCCTCGGGCAGCGCGTAATCGCGGAAGGGGCTGCCGCCTTCTCGTTGCGTCTTTTCGCCGCGCGCCTCCGCAACCGGGTCGCCCACATGCGCGAAGGGGAGACGCGGGATGACGACGCAGGAAAGCGCGCTTCCCGCTACGTCGACTCCTTCCCAAAACGATTGCGCTCCAAAGAGAACTGTTCTTGATGAGTTTTTTAAGCTTCTCGTCATTTCTTCGCGCGAGACTCCTTCGCCTTGAACAAGAAGCGTTATGCCTTCGTGTTCAAGGGCGTCTTTTGAAAGGCGAGAAACGGCGCTCATCATTTCAAAACTCGTGAAAAGAACTAATGCGCGGCCGTTTGTTGCGGCGAAAAGGCGCGGCAGGAGGGAGGATAGCGCCGCGCAGCACCCGGCGGTGTCAGCGGCTGGATCTGGGATGTAATCGGCGGCAAGCACAAGCGACTGCCTGAAATAGTCGAAGGGGCTTTCGGCGGTGAGGAACGAAAAGCCCTCTCCTAAGCCAAGCCTGCGCGCTGAGTATCTGAAATCGTTTCCGACGCGGAGAGTGGCGGAGCAGAGAATGACGGAGTCTTTAGCCTTGTAAAGCATCTTTGATAAGTCGTCTGCAACCGAGAGGGGAGCGGAAACGAGCCTTATGCTTTTTTTTCCGCGCTCGCCTTGAATGCGTTCGATCCAGTAGACGCGTTCATCTTCATTGCCCCCATCGACAACCGCCGCAGCCTCGTTCACGAAAGAAAGGAGTTTGTCGGCGTCGGAAGAGAGTTTTGCCGCAAGGTCTTCATCTTCTGTAGCGGCGACGAAATCGTGAAGCGCATGGACGAGAGAAATGACGCTTTTCTCGAAGGACTGCTGAAGAGTCTGGAGCTTTTCAGAGTCATCCCAATATCCTCGCCTCTTTCCAAAGCGACGCGTTTCTACCTTTGGAGGAAGAATACGCGAGAGGAAAGAAATGTATGCTTCCGCCGAGTGGAGGATTTCGGCGGCGTGCGGCGCATATTCCTTTCTGTGGCGAAGGAGACGGCGAATGATGCGGGCGAGGGCGGGGAGCGAAAACTCCATGCTGAGAGACTCCGTAGCTATCGCCTCTAAATTGTGCGCCTCGTCGAGAACGAGCCTTCCGAACGCAGGCAGGATGCCGCTGCCGGCAGAGAGTGCTTCGGCAAGAACGAGTGAATGGTTGACGACCACAAGGTGCGCCTCGGCCGCTTTTTGGCGAGCCTTATGGATAAAGCATTTCCCGTAGTAGGGGCAGCGCCTTCCGGAACATTCGTCTGCTTGGCGCGAGAAAAGCGAGCGCGGAAGCCCGTCGTAAGTGTCGAGATCTCCATCGGGAGTCGTCGTGAGCCACTTTATGAACATGGGCAGCATATCCTGCTCTTCTTTTGAGAGAGTCCAGTAGCCGGGAGCGAAAAACTCCGCGATGGATTTGAGACATGCGTAATTCGCCCGCCCTTTCAAAAGCGCAGTCTTGAAAGAGGAGGCGCTTTCGCCGAGAATAGATATGGCTTTGGGAATGTCGGAATCGATGAGCTGCCCTTGGAGATTGCGTGTGGCGGTCGAAACGACGACGGGAGTGTCGTTATGCCATGCCCATAAGACAGAGGGAATCAGATATGCAAGGGATTTGCCTACGCCCGTTCCTGCCTCGACTGCGAGATGGTGCGGGGAATTGAACGCAACGGCAATTGCGCCGCACATATCAATTTGGCCAGGGCGCTCTTCGTAACCTTCTTGTAAACCAAGCGTGCCGCCTGCTCGAAGATGATTCTGGCACGACTCTACATTAAGCTGTTCGCAATCTTCATGCGCCGGAAGATGCCTTTGAGAACCCGGCGCCTTTCGTAATGGGATTATGCGGTCCCAACCAGGATCCTCGATAAATTTTGCAGCATCCATTTTGATTGGTCGGACTGGCGGGGATCGAACCCGCGACCCCAACATTAAAAGTGTCGTGCTCTACCAACTGAGCTACAGTCCGCGAAAACTGATGCGTATTATACCATATTTTCTGCGCGTTGTGGTATAATACTCAAAATGCGTCAAATGTCCCTCATAGAAGGCGTAGCGGGAGAAGAGGCGATCGGAGCTTCAGAACCTCTTGCAGCCAGGCTTCGTCCGCGCGAACTTTCCGAGTTCGTCGGTCAGGAGCATCTTGTAGGTGAAGGTAGAATTCTTCGCCAAATGATTGAAAAGGATATGATTCCTTCAATGATTCTTTGGGGGCCGCCTGGGGTCGGAAAAACAACTCTCGCCAATGTTATCGCCAATGTTACAAAGGCGGAGTTTATCAATTATTCAGCCGTCACCGGAGGAATAAAGGAGATAAAAGAAATTATGGCCCGCGCCGAATCAGGCAGGCGCGTAGGGCTCAGGACAGTCCTTTTTGTCGATGAGATACATAGATTCAACAAGGCGCAGCAAGATGCTTTTCTGCCTTTTGTCGAGAAAGGTTCGATAGTTCTTATCGGCGCGACTACTGAAAACCCGTCGTTCGAAGTCAACAGCGCTCTTTTAAGCAGATGCAAAGTTTTCGTGCTCAAAGCGCTTTCGCGCGAAGATATCGTATCTCTCCTCAGCCGTGCTGCGAAGGACGAGCGCGGCTTCGGCAAAATCAATCTTGAAGTTTCTCCTGAAATACTCGGGAAGATAGCCGATCTTTCAAACGGCGATGCAAGAAATGCTCTTGGAACTTTTGAGACGGCCGTTGCCAACGCCGCTTTCGGATCTGACGGAAGACCGGTTATAACAGATGAAGTTCTCGAGCAAGTCGTCGGGAGGAAGAATCTCATTTACGACAAGACGGGCGAGGAGCATTACAATATTATTTCGGCGCTTCACAAATCAATGCGCAATTCCGACCCCGACGCGGCAGTATACTGGCTTGCGCGGATGCTCGAAGGAGGTGAAGATCCTCTCTACATCGCGCGCAGATGCGTGAGGTTTGCGTCGGAAGACGTTGGCCTTGCCGACCCCAACGCGCTTCTTCTTGCAAACGCCGTGTGGAATTCGTGCCATAATCTCGGCGTTCCCGAATGCAATGTCCATTTGACGCAAATCGTAATATACCTTTCTCTTGCGCCGAAGTCGAACGCGATGGAAGAGGCGTACTTAAGAGCTGCGCACGATGTTCATGAGCGGATGGCGGAGCCCGTGCCGATGCATATAAGAAACGCGCCAACGCGTCTTATGAAAGAGCTTGATTACGGCAAGGGCTACACTTACGCGCATGACGAGAAGGAAAAAATTGCCCGCATGCCGTGTTTGCCGGAGTCTCTCGCTTCCCGCAGGTATTACACTCCCGCCGGGCTTGGGCGTGAAGAAGTTTTCAAAGCGCGTCTGGCGGCAGTGCGCGATTGGCGCGAAGGGCGCACTGATGAGCCGCCGTTCACTTCGCAGGCGTACAGAGGGAAGGCGAAATGAAAGCTGAAGTGCTTGCGCCCGCGGGCGATTTTGAAACGGCGCTTTCCGCTTTTGCCGCAGGCGCCGATGCCGTCTATTGCGGGCTCGGAGACTTCTCGGCGCGTGCGTTCGCGAAGAATTTTTCTGTTGATGAGCTTTCGTCCTTAATCTCGTACGCACATTCTCCTTCCCGCGGGTGGAGGAGGCGAGTTTATGTAACTTTCAATACGCTTATCGACGAGGCGGATATTCCCGCCGCGCTTGAATCTCTTTCAACTCTCTCTCAACTTCAGCCCGACGGAGTTATAATTCAGGACCTTGGCGTTGCGTCTCTTTGCCGCAAGTTTTTTCCGTCTCTTGAGCTTCACGCCTCCACTCAGCTTGTCGCGCATAATCTCGAGGGCGTCCTTCAACTTAAGGAAATGGGTTTTCGCCGCGTCGTTCTGGCGCGTGAGCTTTCGCTTGCGGAGATACGGACGATAGCCGAACGTTGCGGCGCGTTGAAAATCGCGGCCGATTCAAGGCCGGAGATGGAGCTTGAATGCTTTATCCATGGGGCTCTTTGCTATTCGGTCTCGGGGCTTTGCCTTTTTGGCGCGATGGAAGATGCGCGAAGCGGAAACCGCGGCCGCTGCCCGTATTGCTGCAGGCGGCAGTTCGGCGATATTCGGCCGTTTTCCATGAAGGACTTGCGCCTCGGCGATGGAGTGAGGAGTCTCGCAGATGCCGGCGTTACTTCGCTTAAAATTGAAGGGCGGATGAAATCACCTTTGTATGTCGCCGCGGTGACGAGCCACTACAGGCAGCTTCTTGACGGCAAAAAGCCTACGGTTTCTAAAGAGGATATTGAAACTGTTTTTTCGCGAAGAACCACTAAACTTTATTTCGATGGTTTCCCTTCCAGTGAGAGCGTTCTTGACCCGGATACCGTGGGGCATGTCGGAACTAAGGTGGGAGTGGTAAAGAAAATAACGAAAGATCGCGATGGCCGCTCATGGCTGCGCCTTCACACTTCGCGCGCTCTTGAAAAACATGATGGGCTTCAGTTCGACATTATGACGCGAGAAGGCAGAAGGGCAGGTTTCGGCATCGGCGAGATGCGCCTTGCGATTTCGCGGCGCCCAGTGTTTGAAGTTTCGGCTGGGGACGATGTTGAAATTGAAGTTCCGCGTTCGCTTGCGTCTCTTCCGCTTGCTGGCGGCGGCGTTTACTGCTCGATGTCGAATGCGGTAAAGCGGATGTTTCCGCCAGTTACTTGCCGAGAGAGCGATTGCGCAGGCGTGAAAGCTTTAGATGTTGAAGTTTCTTTAAGCGCGAATGAGATTTCAGCGCGCCTAAAAGAGCCGTTTGCGCTTTCAGTTTCGCTGCCGTGTTCACTTGCAAAGGCGACGAACGCCTCCGCGACGTATGCCGCCGCGCAGAAAGCGTTTTCGCGGCTTGGGGGCACGCGATATTTTCTAAGGGAGTTTGCGCTTGATGACGGCGGCGGGCTTTTCGCTCCTGCAAGTGTCCTTAACGCATTGCGCCGCGCTCTCGTCTCTCAGATCGAAAGCGAGGAGGCTCGTGTGCGTGAAGAGAGCGTGAAAGAGGCGTTAAAGTTTGTCTCATCCGTCTCTTCTGCCTCTGAAAGTGATGCGTCGTTAAAAAAGCCGCTTTCAGTAATTAAGGTTAATGCTGCTGAAAGCGTTCCTGAGGGCGACTGGGATGAAGTTGTGTTTTCTGTCGGGTGCGATACTCCCCTTGATGATGCGTTTCTCTCTCGTATGCGTGATGAGGCGCGTGCGGCGAAAGTTCGCCTCTCGCTTCCCGTCTATACGCCAGAGCGCGATTTCTCACGCCTGCGAGTGACGCTTAAGCGCCTTTTGAGAAACGGCTTTTCGGCATGGGAATGTTCAAGCCTCGCTGCTTTGAGGCTTTTAAAATCGTGCGGGGTTGAGGACATTACCGCCGATTGGCCGCTCTATGCCGCCAATTCCCCGGCTCTTGAGGCGCTTTCCGCCATGGGAGTTTCAAGGTTTGTCGCAAGCCCAGAAAATGTTGCGGAGAATCTTCAAGCGCTTTCCCGCATGCCTTTTCATATTGAGTTCCTCACAAGGCAGTCTACGCCGCTTTTCATTTCTCTTACGCGCCCTGCAAGCGAAGAGGTTGAAGGCTACCGTGTTTTCCGCCGCGACGGCCTTTATGTCACAACGCGCTCTCAGCCTCGCTTTTTCGATGCTCCCGAAGGAACTTCGAGGCGCGTTGATTATTCATGGGATGGAAGCGAAGGTGAAAGCATAAATGGAGGGGAGTGATTCTTTTGAACGCTTTAGTTGAGTTTAAAAAAATACTTTTGAAAATCGCCTGGTTTATTCCTGGCTTTCTCCTTTTTGCCGCTTTCCCGCCCATGGGAGAAAAGGTCGATATTCTTTTTGCGTTGGCTCCTTTGATGGTGCTTTCCCGCGGCGGCAATCCTAAGAAAAGCGCTTGGTGCTGCTTTCAGAGCGGAGCTTTCTTCTGGGTGGCCACGCTTTCATGGATGCCTGCGATAATCAAGAATAACGGGCCATGGCCTCTCGTTGTTCTCGGATGGGCTGCCCTTGCTGCGTATTGCGCCTCTTTCTTTGCGCTTTACGGGTGGCTTAGCGCGAAATACTGGGCGTGGGCGAAAGGCCTTTCCTCTCAAGGAAATGTGCGCTTTGTGCCTCTTCGCAGGCTGTTAGGTTGCCTTGTTGTTGAGCCTGTTCTCTGGTGCGGGCTTGAACTTGTGCGCTCGCGCCTTTTCGGCGGCTTCGCCTGGAATCAGCTCGGCGTCGTTCCCGCCAATACGTCTTTTGCCTCTCCCGCTTCGCTGGGCGGCGTTTATTTGTTGAGTGCCGTAGTAGTTCTTATAAACGGCGTTACTGCCGGCATTGCCGAGCGGTTTATCGCCACTGCCCGCGCGAAGATGCGTAAAACTTACGACGCCACCGCCCTTGGAAAGTTTCTTTCGCTTGAGACTGTTTTTGCTTTCGCGCTCATATACGGCATCTATCACTACTCCTACATTTCCTCGTTTGAACGCGAGCGCATGGTGGAGCCTCTCAGGGTAGCGATGATTCAACGCAATTTTCCTTGTTGCTTCGCTGCGAGGGAAGAGCGGCCCCTTGAAATATATTCCAATCTTTTCGAGCGAGTTTCTATGTTTGCGCCTGACATTGCAGTTCTGCCTGAGAGTGCCATGGGGGAAATCGGTCGTGTTGACGGCGGCAGGGCGGCGGCGTTTGCGGCTTTTGCAAGAAGAATTTCCGGCGCGAAGGCCATCCTCGCCGGCGGTGAGCGCATGGATGAACATCGCAGGCTTTACAATTCCGCCGCGCTTTACGAGGATGGCAGGAAAGCGCAGGTGTACGACAAAGTACATCTCGTGCCGTTCGGTGAATTTATTCCGGGCGATAAAATTATCCCCGCGCTGCAAGCCTTAGCTCCAGTAGGCTCGTGCACTCCGGGAGAAGAGAAACTTCTTTACCTTCATCGCCCCGGCAAGAAGGAAATCCCGTTTGGAGTGGCGATATGTTTTGAAGATACTGACTCCGCGCTGATGCGTTCTTTTGCCGCGAAAGGCGCACGGTTTTTATGCTTCATCACGAACGACAGCTGGTTCTCAAATTCCATAGAGGCTCAGGCGCATGCGTGGCAGGCGACGGCACGTGCAGTTGAAACGGGTCTCCCTGTGGTGCGCACGGGCAACTCAGGTGTGAGCGGAGTGATTTCTCCGAATGGCAGTGTGAATTTGCTTCTCAGCGACGGAGGAAAGCCTTTGGTTGACGCTTCCGGCGTCATGTGCGATACCATTGCAGTGCCTTGCGATCCCTCTGATGAGGGCGGAAAAAGTGCGCGTACCGTATATGTCAAACATGGAGATATTCCGCTTGCCATCATTTTCACTCTTCTCATAACGGCCATGATTATGGTAAAATATGGACATGAATATAAACGAATTAGAAGAATGCCCGTGCAAATCGGGTAAGAAGTTTGGCGAATGCTGCCGCCCTATTATATCTGGAGAGGCAAAAGCAAAGACTGCCGAGGAGCTGATGCGCGCACGTTATACGTCGTATGTGACGGGCGATGTTGATTTTCTCAGGACGAGTGCCGTTCCTGCTATTCAGGAGCAGTTTGATGAAGCGGCATCCAAGGCCTGGAGCGCGTCTGCGCAGTGGCACGGGCTTGAAATCATCAAGACGGAGAAGGGCGGCCCCCGCAATAAGACGGGTGTCGTTGAGTTCCGCGCTCTTTACACCGCCAACGGAGAATTCTGCAACCATCACGAAGTTTCGACTTTCGTCAAGGATGACGAGGGCTGGAAGTTTGAAGATGGCGAGCTCGTCCGCGATGAGCCTATCGTTCGCGAGGAGCCGAAGGTAGGGCGCAACGATCCTTGCCCGTGCGGCAGCGGCAAAAAATATAAGAAGTGCTGCGGTCGCAACGCATAAGATGAGCAGTAATCCAGATTTTGACAGGTGGTATGCCGCCAAGAGCGCCAAGTTCCTCTTGGAGCCCAGCAGCCGCCTTGAAACATTCGGTAACACTCTCGTCAACTATCATCTTATTTCCGAGCTTGAAGACCGCCCGGGAAAAATTCGCGTCAGGGAAGGGCGCCTTGAAGCGCACAAGCCTTTAGTTATCGTTCCCGATCTTTCCAGTATAGAGACTGAAGGCTTGAGCGGCGAGGCTAAGGCGTATGCTGAATTTCTTCAGTCACATGAAGCTGATCTGCGGATTTTGAAATACGGCTACAGGCTCAAGGCCGATAATTACACCGAGTATGTCGTCACCGACAGCCTATCTGCTGTTGTTGACCGCGTCAAGGCGGAGGTGATGGCGGCGGACGACGGCTTTTCTGCCGTCATCCAAGGTGTTGACGAGCCGTGGGATGTTGCGCTCGTCGAGCTTTGGCTTCGCGAAGTTCATCGCAGCGCAGGGCATAACATACGCGATTTGCAGAAAAGAGGCGAATTGTTCTAAGGGATGCATGAAATGGCAAAGACAACGAAAATAATAGCAATAGCGAATCAGAAGGGCGGAGTCGGCAAGACTACAACCGTGGTAAACCTTGCCGCCGCGCTGTCGGCGCGTCGCCGCACCGTCCTGGTGGTCGATCTCGATCCTCAGGCTCATGCGACGCTTGGTCTTGGCCTTGAAAAGCAGAACGGCATTTCTCTTTATCCTGTTCTTGCTGGCGTTAAAGAGATTGCTGAGGTGATCCAGCCCACAAAGTGGCCGAATCTCAACGTGATTCCTTCCGAGGTGGATCTTGCAGGCGCAGAGATTGAATTCGGCGCCAGGCCCGACAGACTTACGATGATAAAGGACGCTCTCATGCCTGTAAAGGAATCGGGCGCGTTCGATTATATCATTCTCGACTGTCCTCCTTCGCTCGGGCTTGTGATGACAAGCGCTCTTGCCGCCACTGATTCCGTCCTTATTCCGACGCAGGCGGAATATCTCGCAATGGATGGGCTTGCTCTTATTACAAATTCCATCGAAAAACTCCGCGCAGGCGTCAATCCTTCGATTGAGTTGAACGGAATAGTTTTCACCATGGTAAATTCCGTCGCCCGTCTCACGCAGGATGTGGTCAGCGAGGTGCGCAATCATTTCGGCGACAAAGTTTATGAGACGATGATTCCGCGCAATGTTCGCGTAAGCGAGGCTCCTTCAATGGGAGTTCCTGTCGTTTTCCTTGATTCCCGCTCAAAGGGAGCCGAGGCGTACAAGGCGTTCGCGTGGGAATTCATGGCGAAAAATCCGACTCGCGGTTTTGCCGCCGAAGTTGCCGAGAGCGTGCCCCAGGCGGCGCCTCAGGTGGAAGAGGCGCCTCATGCGGAGGAGCCTGCAAGCGCTGAGGGCGCTGAAGCTCTTGGCGCGTCGGAAACGGAAGCTGTTGAAGGCGCTTAATAAATCACATTGCTTTGAAACTTTCAGTTGTCATAACAACGCGCAACGAAGCGGATAACATTGAATCTTGCATAAGGGCTTTCGATGATTTTCGCGATGACGTAGAGGTTGTGGTTGTCGACAATGGTTCGACCGACGAAACGAAAGAAATTGCTGCGCGCTTGGGCGCTAAGGTTTTCGACAAGGGACCTGAGCGAAGCGCGCAGCGCAATTTCGGTTGGCGAATTTCTTCTGCGCAATGGGTGATTATTCTTGATGCCGATATGATTCTTCCGCCCGAGACGGTGGAGGAAGTACTTCAGATTGCCTCGTCTCCTTTGAAGGAGGGAGGAGTGGCCGCTTATTGGATTCCCGAAGTTAGAACGGGGAAAGGCATCCGTGTGAAGGCTCGGAATTTTGAGCGCTCCTTCTACAATGGGACGTGCGTTGATGCGCTTAGGCTTTTTAATGTTTCCGTGCTTGAGGAAACGGGCGGGTATGATGAGAATCTCATAGCGGGGCCGGAAGATTGGGATCTCGATATGAGAGTCCTGGCCGCGGGAGCGAAATGTGAGGTGCTTAAAAATCATCTGATTCATAATGAAAAGCGTCTTTCATTCAAGCGTATGCTGGAGAAAAAGGCGTATTATTCAAAATCGATGGGCGTGTATTCTGCCAAGTGGAAGGGTAGCGAGGTTTTAAAAAAGCAGCTTGGCTTTAAGTATAGGTATTTTACTGTTTTTATCGAAAACGGCAGATGGCGAAAGCTGCTCAAGCATCCGATTCTTGCGTGCGTTATGTATTTCGAGCGCATCGCAGTAGGCTTTGTATACTTGTTGAATAGAAGTAAATAATGTTTGAATGTTTGAATGTTTGAATGTTTGAATGTTTGAATGTTGGAATGTTTGAATGTTGGAATGTTTGAATGTTCGAATGTTAGAATGTTGGAATGTTGGAATGTTGGAATGGGGGTTTAGGAGGTTTAGAAGGTTTAGAGTTTAGAGTTTAGAGTTGGGAGTTTTATCCTCTCTACCGCTAACCACTAACCACTAACTACTAAAC
>JAHBAE010000106.1 GCA_018384485.1 Kiritimatiellia bacterium | reverse complement strand
GAGATCGTCCCCTGGATGGACGGAGGGAGGGCGGCAATCTCAGCAAGGATCTCGGCCCGTGAACGCGCCTTTTTAGAGTTTTTGTTTTTCATGGCATATATCATAGTATATGCGTATGTAAAAAGCAAGCGGAAAATCAATGGCGCTTGCATAAATTTCTCGGTGCACCCGAAAATTTCTTACATTATAAAATCAAGTATGATATACTTCATGATATGAAAAATGCGATACCTCCTTCATGGCGAGAGATTCTAAAAGACGAATTCGAAAAACCGTATTTCCTAAACCTTGAATCATTCGTCAAGAATGCTTACAGCGAAGGTGAAGTCTATCCGCCTAAAGATAAGATTTTTGAGGCGTTCAACTTAACTGATTTTGATAATGTCAAAGTCGTCATAATCGGGCAAGACCCTTACCACGAACCTGGTCAGGCGCAAGGCTTGTGCTTCTACGTTCCGCCTGAAATAAAGGAGCCTCCTTCACTTAAAAACATCGCTGCGGAACTTGGAAAAAAGCCTGATTTTATCTCATGGGCAAAACAAGGAGTGCTGCTATTAAACGCAACGCTGACAGTTGAGGCACATCGCGCAGGATCACATCAGAAAAAAGGATGGGAAACGTTCACCGATGAAGTAATCGCCGCACTTGCGAAACAAAAGGAGAATCTCGTATTCATTCTCTGGGGCTCATACGCCCAGCGAAAAGGCGCATTCATCGACCGCTCGCGCCACCTTGTGATAGAATCTGCCCACCCTTCACCGCTTTCGGCATACAGAGGTTTTTTCGGTTCCAAACCTTTTGAACGCGCCAACAACTACTTAAAAGAAAATAACATTTCTCCAATAGAGTGGTAAACGCTATTGTTTCGCCAAAGCCGCCGCAGGTGATTTAAGGAAGAGATTTTTCGCTATTCCTTCCAACTGACGTAGCGCACCGTGCCGTCTTTTACATAACATTCACATTCCGCAGTGTAAGACATATCCATCAATCTACCAGTGATGCGCATTGAAAAAACGGTGGAATCATCGGGAACTGCCTTCAAATATTTCTGCGCAGATTGATTAATCTCAACATCAAACTCTTCTGATGTCCGCTGGAGCATATCAGACCACCAGTCTGACGTAAACTCGCCATACCCCCACTGAGTACGGCCATCTTCGGGAACATCATATTCCTGCGGCATTATCTCACGGCATTTTACTATCGCCTCAGCCGTTTCTTTGCTTTCGGATTTAACATCCTCATCAACTTCATCTTCGTTATATATGCCTGGAACAGTCAGAAGCTGCGCGACCGTGCAGTCGTTTACGTTGATGCGCCCGTCTCCGCTTACAGAGAAAATCCCCATCGAAAGAAGCCCCTTCACTTTAATCTGCTTCTTCTCGTCTTCGTAGGGATTGACGACTCCCCCAGTAAGAAGAGCGGGATATTCTCTAAAACAAAGAACGCGCGAAAGTTCCTTCAAATCAGTTATTTCGCCGTTTGCTGGACCGAAACGATCTTCTTCTGCAACATCATCCTCATGATCCTCGTACCAACGCTGATACTCTTTCTGCTCCGCCCCGCAATCTTTACCGTCAATCTGCGTGCAAGCTTCATCATCGTCGCGATAATCGTTCCAGCAGCCCATAATATAATGCTGCAGATTGATCGTTTTCCCGTCTTCCGTACGAAAATCCTCTTCACGCGATATTCCAAGCTGGTCGAGAATTATCTGCCAGCGCGTCATCCAATTCGCATCCTGGCTATAGAGCGTGTTTATATTGAGCCCTCCTTTGCCCTCTTGCTCGGAAACGGATATTTCTACTTCTACAGTGCCAGAATCCTTATCTTCCTCATCGAGAAGTATTGGCCCTATGGAACACTTTGATTTATACTTCAACGCCTGCTTTTCCTTATACCATCTATCCTCTTCAAGAAGAGCCTTTTCATCTTCATCCTCAGACCACTGCTTAGCTTCAGTGTAGCCTACAAGAACAGCCTCGCCAAGAATCTTACCTGATTCGACAAGGCGCTTGACGCGGTTTTTATTCTGAACATAAACATTGATACCGCCTTGCAGACGAGCCTCGAAGGAGAAAGACATCACGATTACAGAGAGCACCATAATCGTCCAAAGAGCCATCAAAAGCGCGCTTCCCCTTCTCATCGCGATTTGCCTCCGCTTACTTTCTTTGTCTTCCCGCCGTCCTGCTTGTCGGAACCTGGAAGCGCGGCTCCGTCCTTGGACTGTTCATAGACCGGTATGCGTACCGTGCGCAAAATCGGGATGCGAGTTTTCTGCGACCTGTATTGAGGATCTTCCTTTTCAATATAAAAAGTTAACTGAACTTTATAAGGCACGGCGTTCGACTCGGCAAACTCATCTTCCCAATCGGAATCGTCAGTTGAAGTGTTGTCATCTTCAGGCGGAGACTTCAAAACGCGGCAGTCAAAACCTTCTATGTCACTCGCGACAAGTATGGGTCTATAATGCTCATCGCTTTCAAAGCCGAAATCTTTCTCTTCTTTGGTGGAATCTTCAGCAATAAGCACCTTCGCATGCGGCTTTACGCGCGCATAAAGGCCGGTGCGCTCAATTCTAACGCCCCAGTCGTCGCTCCCCTCCTCAAGAACCATAAGCTGCAACCTGTGAACGGCGTCGGAAGATGAATCAGAGCCGATAAGAGCAGAACCTCGCTTTGACCATTCAATCTGATCGGAATCATTGGGCGAAGAACCGTCACCGCCGTCAGTCAAAACAAAACCGTATTCTCCGTTCTGGCTTCCTGAATGAGGATAGTAGGTGCTCTTGAGAGCCGATACGAGCTGATCAAGGGAGTAATCGGTGCGCTCAAGCCTGTCCATATAATCACGTGAGACTCTCCAGCCGTTCGTAACTGCGCGGAAAGTCAAAATGGAAAGTGTTGTCATGACACCTAGCAGAACTACCGCAAGCATCAGCTCGAGGAGCGTAAACGCCTTTTTGCAGGGCGAGAGAAAATGGAAATATTTTTTCATTTCGTATTCTGAGGGTCTCTCCATAAAGAGACATAGCTTTCGATGTTCTTATCGCCCCTGAAGCGGTCGCCCCAGATTACCGTTATCCTGACTCTGTGAATATAGCCTACTCGCTTGAGATCGTCATCTGAAGTTGTCGCATCCAAGTCTTCTCTCTTCCACGTGTAACCGTGATACTTTTCACTCTGCTCACGCGTCATCTGCGGCCCGTTCGCGCCAGAAATATCGCGCCAGATTTCATCGACATCACGCTCGGAAACATCTATATCTTCCGCTTTCTTTATTTCAGAAAGAGGATACGCCATATCCCCCATATCCATAACTTCCTGAGCCGTCAAGAGATCGGGCATCGTCTGCATAAATCTCTGCGCCTGCGACATAGAAACGAGAATGCCAGTAAGCCCAAGCCCGAGAATTATCGCGGCAAGCAAAACTTCTATCAATGTAAAACCGCCGCGCGCTTTCATTCTATCTCCACGCATTTAGGCTCGCCGAACTTGTCGACTTCAATGCAATATCCGTTCTCAGGAGACTTTCCATCAGGATATATCCATATCTTATGAGGATTGTCGACCATGCCGTTGGCTGTAAAAACGATTTTTACAGGCGCGTCCGTCGCCTCGGAAGCTCCCTCTTTAGACGCCTCATCTTCAGCCGATGCAGAAGTTTTCTTCTCTTCCGCCACATAAGTGCGCGAGACATTGTCAACAGTGGAGAAGATGGAAATGCGCGAGCGAGCCTTGGCGTTGCTACCGCTTTGTTGAGGGAGCTCTTCCTCGCCGACGAGAACTTTAACGCGCAGCGATTTCGCAACTTCCTGAGAGAGCCCCTCTGGAGAAAGAACTTCTTCAAGCGTCTCGCCACTCTCGCCCGAGACTTCGCCGCCCGCGCCTTGCGCTTCAGTTCCTTCCGCAGAAGAAACAAGCTCGCCTGAAATCGTGTACACATTCTTTTGTGGGGCGCTCGAAGAGAAAAGTTTTTCAGCCTTAATTTCAACCTTCAACATCGTTTCATCTTCAGAGCGAGCATTAGAATAGATTATCACCGCAGGCTTTTGCGTTACAAGCGCAATCGAACGCGCCCGACGGACCATCGCCATAACATCGCGAACCGCGGCAAAAACGCGCGTTGAAGAGCGAGATGTAGTGTAGCTTATAATACCCACCGTGGCAATCGCACCCATAAGCGCAACCACCGTAAGAAGCTCGATTAATGTAAAAGCTTTTCTTCCCACTTCACCCCCTGCGACGTTTCTTTCCGTAAAATGCTTTCTTTACTGGTTGGCATGGGAACAAATCAATTCTGCGCTCGCGGAAATCAACTCTCGCCACCTTCACCTTGATGGAGTCTCCTGGCCGCCAACGGCCGCCACCTGGAGCTGAAAGAGTTCTGTCGCTTTCGTTGAATTTGACAAATTTGCGGGAAAGGAGCGAAACGTGCACGAGCCCGGACGCGGCGATTTCTGGGATATCCACGAAACAGCCGAACGGCATACATCTTGAGATCACGCCATCATACTCGGCAATCTCGCCCGTATTAAGCTGCTTTTCAAGAAGGCGGAACTTCTTGATTTCAAGAAGCCCCCTCTCCGCCTCAGCCGCGACTTCCTCGCGCTCAGTCGTGTGCGCGGCCCACTTGTTAAGAAGGTCTGCCGGAACTCGCGCATTGCGTTTCTCGATATAAGCGGAAAGCTGCCTGTGAAGAGTAAGATCGGGATAGCGGCGGATGGGCGATGTGAAATGAGCGTAATAGCGCTTCGCCAACCCGAAATGGCCTATCGATACTGAATCATAAACGGCCTTTTTCATCGACCTGAGAACCATCACAGCGATGACATTGTATAGAGGATGAGATTTGATCGTCTTTAGGAACTGGGCGAAAACTTTCGGGTTTTCAATATTGCCCATCTTAACGCCCAACGAGCGAAGCTCCGAACGAAGTAAAAGAATCTTTTCAGGATCTGGCGCTTCGTGAAGACGCGTGAGGATCTTTATTCCATGTGACCAAAGTTCCTTTGCCACGGCTTCATTCGCCGCCACCATACATTCTTCGATCATTTGATGCGATTCATCGTTGGGATGAACGGCAAGCGACGTCATTTCGCCATTGCCATCAAGAAGAACCTCAGGCTCTGCGATTTCAAGATCAAGCGCACCTAATTGAAACCTGTTGGCCCTTAACTGGAGCGCGAGAGAAGAAACGGCTCTAATCACACGGGCATCGCGCTTGGGAAGTTCGCCGCGCCCGGCAATCACTTCCATCACTTGCTCGTATGTGTAACGCGCCTTCGAGCGGATTACCGATTTCGCAAATTTTCTCGCGATCATTGCGCCGGAAGAATCAAACGTCATAAAAACGGAAAAGGCAAGCCTGTCTTCACCGGGGACGAGAGAACACACGCCATTGCAAAGCTCCTCTGGGAGCATCGGTATAACGCGATCGGCAAGATAAACACTCGTGGAACGGCGATAGGCCTCACGGTCGATTGCAGAGCCTGGACGCACATAATGTGAAACATCTGCAATATGCACGCCGAGAACACGGTTGCCTTTGCGATCTGTTTCAAGAGAAATCGCATCATCGAAATCACGCGCAGTTACAGGGTCGCAAGTAAAAATAAACTTCCGCCTTAAATCAAGCCTGCCTTCAATATCGGAAACCTTCTCCGCAACGGCGGCGGCTTCTTGTAGCACTGCCTTGGGAAAGGCTTTGGGCAACTTATAAAACTTCATTACTGCCGCGGAATCTTCGCGCGGCGTTTTTCCAGGTGGCGGAAAACGCACCTCACCTATATCGTCAAAATTCAAAATAAAACCTCTTTTTCCTAAAAGCGACTGCTGAGACGCGATCTATTTTTGCCAGCACCAGCAAATCTGTCAGAATTATACCATAAATTACTGGCGAAAAGTTGCATTGAGCCTAAAAATGGCAGACAGGGGGGAATTTATTCTCACGCAGAGGCGCAGAGAGACAGAGAATGCTGAGAAAAGGTAGTTTTCTATCATAACCTCCAACATCCTCATTGTGTCTCACGCAAAGTACGCCAAGTCCGCAAAGTAATAATGGAAAGAAACGGCTTCTAAAAAACTTC
>JAHBAE010000096.1 GCA_018384485.1 Kiritimatiellia bacterium | reverse complement strand
CAACTTATGCGATAACACGCAGCGGAAGACTGCGTTGGCAGGTTTTGTTCAAGCTGACTGGAGTTCATTTTCCTGAGTTGTGGAAAAGCTCAGATGCACTTTTGCTCAGATGCTCAGATGCACTTTTGCTCAGATGCTCAGATGCCGAGGTCGGTCAAGACCGCGCCAGCGGTGTTGACCGACCGAGTCCTTTTGCCATCAGGTCAAGGAGTTTCATTCTCAGCGGCATCGTTTTTTCTTTGCTTGAGAGGCGGTTACCCAGAACGACGCCGGCGAAACCAGTTTCCGGATCAATCGCGATTGCACCTCCCGTCCATCCTGGATGGCAGATCGCCCGCGATGAAAAACCAGTCGATACCCAATCGGAAAACGTCGACTTGGCGGCGGTCATGTCCCAGCCGAAACTGCGTCGGTGTCCGTCGCCAGTGAACGAGGGTGTAAAGAGCAGATCGTAATACTCGGAAGAAAACCGTTCGCGTCTCGCGAGATCGTCTACGAAAAGAAGCATGTCGCCAACCGTGGAGAAATTTGCGCCGTTCCCCATCGGTCTCGCTGCATAATGAGCGCAGATGTCGTTGCGTTCGCCAATACGGCGGTGCGGGCCGGAATACGTCGATGGCGGATACTCCGCGACATCCTTGTCGCTTGTCACCGTCCGCCAGCTCGTGCGGGTCATTCCAAGCGGCCCCCAAAGCATTTTGCGCGCTGCGGCATCGAGATCGAGTCCTGTCAGCCGCTCGACGATAAGTCCGAGATACACGAAATTCGAGCATGCGTAAACATACTTTTCACCCCGCCCGTACACAGGCCGTTTCGCCATCAAGAGCGAAAACATCTTTTTGCCGTCCTCAGTCATATACGGTTTCGAGTTGTCAAAACCGCCGGAATGCGTGGCAAGATCGCGCACGGTGATGCGGCAGCCTTCTTTCGCAAGAACGTGGTCGGTCAGGTATTCCGTGAACGGCGCGTCGACATCAAGCCTGCCTTCGGCGTGAAGCAGTGCGCAAAGCGCCGCGGTATGGGTCTTGCCGATCGAGGCCAGATCGAAAAGCGTCTGCGGCGTAACAGGAGCTTTCGGCTCGCCGAGAGTGCGAAAACCCTTCACATAGAAATCACCTCGGTTGGAGACGCACGCAAGTGACGAATAATGCCCGTCGACAAGGCATTTGTCGGCGTATGCTGAAAATTCAGATTTTGATCGTATGCGCGGCAGAGCGCATCCGCTCAGTGCCGATGCGCCAGCAACCGCGCCAAGCCCTTTCAGTAATGTTCTTCTGCATACATTTATTTGACGGGCAGCGTCTTGGGTATTGACGTTATTCATTTTCTTTCTTTTCTTGTTTTCTTGAAATCTTGCAAAGATAAACGTCTGCCGGCGCCCCCGAAGCGAACGAAGGCATGACGAACTTATGAACCACTTCAAGGTCGCACAGCGCGCCATTTTCGCGGTAATGCTTCAGATTATAAGAATGCTGCGTATCAACGAGAGCGTAGAGAGGCGTCGCAGGCTCTCTCTTCCAGAGGGCTTTCACAATTGGCATGGGATCGGAATTGAAGGCGAAGGTTGAAGCAGTGCGGGTGGGTAACGCCATCAACATCTGATTCGACCGCTCACCGATGACGACAGCGTTTTCAGGAACGAGCTTTGCGATCACTTTTGCCGCATCTCGATGATAATGCGAACGAAGCGTTGAAAGCTCGACAGCCGACTCTCTCCAGAGAGGTGTCATAAGCGCGCTTGATGCAACGAATAAAAGCGGGAGCGAGAACCACACCTTTTTCTTTACAAAAACAGCGGGGAAGGAAAATGCTCCTACGACAACGATCAAAAACACGGCGAAAGAAACTGCCGCTGGAGCGAGAAACACATTGGGCGCCTTGCGCATATAAGGGGCGAGCTCGGCCGCAGGCAAAAAAGCCATAATCACGCTTCCCGCAACGAGAGACGAAAGAGCGACGGCCAAGAGGAGGCCCTTCTTAGCAGAAAAAGCGCTTGAAACAAATGCAAGGAGGGTAGTCGCGGCGGCAAGCGCAAGCGCGCCTGCGAAGGTGTGCTTCCAGACGATGGCGGCAGGGAAATTATAGACTCTTGAATAAACGCTCTGCACCGCCTGAAGAGCCGAGGATGATGTAAGTGGAGAGGGATTTAAAAGAAGCCAAGCTAATATGGGAAGGGCTACTACTGCCGCGCAGAAGAAAACGAAGACCGGCGCTTTCACTTTCTCTGAACAATCAACTGAGAGCTCCTCCATATCTTCGCGCATGAAAACCCAAAGAAGCGGAAGCACCGCAAGAGCGGGAATGAAGTAATGAGTATAAAGCGTGTTCATCACCGATACGCCCGCCACGTAAAGCGGCAAAGCCATGTAAAGAAAATGCCTCCACTTGAGATTTTTTCTTAATGCCGCGCATAGAGTGAAAAAGAGCGGAACGGGAACGAGCAGAACGGAAAGAAAAGAAAGCATTGAGGATGAAGGATCGCGAGGGAAGGAAGAGAGCCCTCTGAAATGATCGAAGAAGGCAAAGAGAGACGGCAGCGGATAATGGTTTGTGAGCCTGCGAACAGCTTCTGACGCGGTGCACGAGTTAACTCCCGCATCTTTAAGAACGGAAAGAATGACGCACCCTTTAAAGGAGAAGATGGCAAGAGCGAGAATGCCGAAGAATAAAGCTGCGTCCCTTAAACGCGACGATGTTTTAGGAACGCTCATCACACACGCAAAGACAATGGGAACAAGCACCCAGACGGATGGCTTTACCAATGCGATTGAAGCGGTGGCGAGCGCAGAAAAGACAAGACATGCTTTACTGCGCGAAAACGCCAGCAACGAGCTTATCACGAGAAGAGAACCTATAAGCACGTCATTTGAAGCAGTGCGCTCATACGCGACGACCATAGGAACGAGAGAAAGCGCGGCGCAGAGCATAAAAGACGAAAAAGCTCCAACCCTGCGCGAGATGAAAGCTGAAAGGCAACACCAGGAGAGGAGATTGAGAACAAAAAAAGGAATGCGCCATGTCCAAGTGGAAAGCCCAAAGAGTAGATGCGCAAGATAGCTCAGCCAATGCGTCAAAGGAGAAAAGCCGTAGTTTTGCGATTCGCCTCTGGCGAGGTCAACGAAAAGCCCGCGGACAAATTTCTCCTTCCCTCCCACAAGATAATACCCTTCGTCAGTCGCATTGTAGCCATATTCCCACATCGAAGGAACCCCGGGATCGCAATCGCCCCACAAGGCACGCGTTACAAACCAAAGCGCCGCTATGCCCAAGACGGCAAACCAATCTGATCTTCTCATAACTGCCGCTCTCCCTTTAAAGGTTAAACGCTTGCCGCAGCACCCTCTTCCTGGGATGCGCCGTCAACCTCAAGAACACTCTCTTTCAAGCACTCCGCCATCTCGACCTTTTTACCTCTACGGTTTTCGAGCCTCACATGAAGATCAATGAGTTTTTGCGCGGCCTTTGAGATTGTCTGCGCATGAGGCGAGTCTACCAGAACCTTTTGCGCTTCCACATATTTATCCTGCACCTGTGAAATCGTCTTGCCCATAGCCTCAAATGCCATCAGAAAAGCATTCATGCGCGTGAGAAGTTCACGCGCCGCCTTAACGATGTTCTCCTGGTTCTTAGATTCTTTTTGATGCTGCCACGCAAGATAAACGAGGCGCAGATACGCCGAAAGAGTAAGAGGCGTGACAAGCACGACGTTGTTGTCGACAGCGAGTTTCCAAAGCGAAGGCTCCGCCTTGAGCGCCTCCTGCAAAGGCGCCTCGTACGCCACGAACATCGCGGTAACCGGCAGGTAATCTCTATCGCCGTACTCGCCTGCAAGGGTCTTCGGATATTTCTTTTTTGCAAGCTGATTGATTTTATCTTTCACGCTTGCGACATGCGAGGCTAAGTGCGCTCTGCGCAGGCTCTCGTCCTTCTCCTCGACATACTTGAAATAAGCCGTGAGCGAAACTTTGCTGTCTATCACGAGCCAGCGGTTTTCCGCATCGCAGACCTGCGCATCGGGGCGATCGGTGGCAAGCCCTTCCTGCAGGAAAAAGTTCACATTCTCCTCAAGACCCGCCTGGCGAAGTTTCTCGGCGAGAATCTCCTCGCCCTTGCGCCCCTGGAAACTTGAATTGGAAGAAAGAGCCTCGCTGACGCCGGCAAGCTCCTTGGCGACATCGCTGATGCGTCCTATATCTTTGCCGATTGCCTCCGCAAGTTTGGCATGCTCAACTTCCGTCCGCTCCGTCGCGCTGCGAAGAGCGTCAATCTGCTCGCGAAGAGGCTTTAGCATCACATCCATCTGCGCGCTGTTTTCCTTCTGAAGGTCGCCGCTTTGCGCCTTGAGCGTCTGAGAAGCAAGATTCGCAAACTGCTCGCGGAGAGTCTTTAACATCTGCGAAGTTTTTTCGTTCATCTCGATCATCAGCCGGTCGCACGACTCATCCTTCGCCTGAAGAAGCCTGGCGCACGATTCATCCTTCGCCTGCAAGCGGGAGGCAGCGCTCTCACGCTCGAACTTGAGCTCCTGCTGAAGACGCTCCTTTTCTATGAGCGCCGCCTCGGCAGATGCCTTTGAGCGGAAGGCAAAAGCGACAGAAGCACAAAGACACGCCGCAAGAACCATTACTGCAAGTGCAAGAAAGACAACCATTTTCAGCCTCCAATCTCTTCCCAATAATCAAGCCACTCCGCAAGAAAAAGCTCAAGCGTCTCCTTGTTCTTAAACGCCTTCTCCGTGGCCTTAAGCATATCCTTCGTATCAAGGAGCGCCGATACGTAATCTCGCTTTAGATTCTCGAAGGGCTTGAAACGCACTTTGACGGCTCCGCGCTCGATGAAAATGGCAATTGAAAGCGCAAGCTGATACTTAATGCGCCGCTCTTCGTCGGTACCTGAATAAAACTGATCATAGTCGGAAAAAAGAATTTTCGGCAGAAGAGAAAAATATGCATGAATGCCTTTAAGCTGCAAAGCGTTCGCTCCCGACGAGCCCTCTTCAAAATACTGCGCATATCCCTCGTTGAGCCAAGGCGAAGGGGCTATCGCAGAACAGGCATAAGTTAAATACTGGTGAAACGCCTCATGGCGAATCGTCTTCATCAAAGCTCCGTCGCCATCCAAGGGCCGATAAGCGACAAGCTCTCGCCTAAGGGGACTCCAATATGCCGCGCTCCACATGAGATTGGTAAGCCCGTCCGCCTCAAGGGCCTCAAGATATCTTTCACGCGATGCGAATATTCTCGCGACGCAAAGTGTGTTCGTGCCGTCAAGAGGCGAAGGCACCGTGGCGGCATAGCTCCTCAACATCTGAGAAAATTCATTCGTAAGAGACGTTATAAAAGAGCGCGCTCCCGAAAGCTCATCGAGAACTGCAAACTCTTTGGCCTCTGTCGTCTGCCATGATGAATATGCCGCAACGCTGTGGCGGGCGTCATCGCGGAGAAGATTCCTCTCGCGCTCCATCTCGCCGATCTTTTTTTTCTTGTCGGAAGAAACGTCTCTTTCTTTCCAGGCATGGTGCGAGAGATTTTCCCAAAGCGGCTTTTTCTTTTCAAAAAGCTCGTCGGAAAATATCTCGCGCATCTCATCAAAATCGTCGCCCTCGGCAAGATGCCATGTGGCAAGACGCCAGAGCAAATCCTTCTTCGAAAGAAACGCGCAGACTATCGCCGTGCGGTTTGTTCCATGCCAGAACTCCACCTTCTTGAAATCGTTCGGCGTTATCCGCATTTTCTCGCTCTCATCGGCAATCTCAACCGGCGAAATCAAACTGATGGCACGGCGACGCGAAGGAAGGTCGTCCGCCTTCATCGCACCGGAAGAACGCGTATAGGACGAGCGGGTAAGCTGAGACGATTCGGAAATCACCGATGGCGGCTGAATGGCAAGAGTGGAATAAGTGAAGACCCGCCCGTCATCATCCATCCACCTGCCGTCCACCGTGCGCGAAACCCAGAGGTCAAGCACGTTGTATCTGTCTTCAAGGTATCGCCGCTCGCCTTCCCTCACGAGATAAGGCTGGGCGCGAGGCATATCGAGCGGTATCGGCTCGGCCGCCAGCAGAGAGGCGACGCTGGCAAGAAGAAGAATCACAGAGCCCCTGTAGCAAGAGAGGAGAATGTCGTGATGGGAGTTGCGTCGCGATAATTGTCTATGACCTGCCTCACATCACGAATAAGCCCTGAAAGCTCGTCGTGAAGATGCCTGTCGTTTACGAGACGCCCGAGAGTGCCCTCGCCATTTTCCATCTTCTTCGCAAGCGCATTCAGGCTTTCGAGAAGCGACGAGGCTTTCGTGGAGATTCCTCTCGTATCGAGCTGCTCGGCCGCCTGGCGAAACGCCGCAACGCCGGCTTCGATGTCATCGAAAAGCTTTTCACGGTTAAGTTTCTGCGTGACGCCTTTTGCGTTCGCGAGAGTTTCGCGGAAATCGTTGTAGACCGTATCGTCGGAAGAAAGAAGCTTTCCGACAAAACCTTCCCCCTTCTCGATACGGGCTGTCACTTGAGAAATATCTTTGGCGGCGCTGTCGGCATTTGCGACGAAGGATTTGGCGTTTTCGAGAATCTGCTTAACATCCTTGACCATAGTCCGCGCTTCCTCGGCGAAAAGGCGCGCGCTTGCGGCGGCGGCTTCGGCGTTTGTCACGATGGAGCGCAATTGCGGGCCGGACGTAGCAACGTTCAGGTTGTGCGTAATCTGACGTATATCATCCATCCAATCGGTAGACGACTCGCCTTGGAAGATGCGAGAGGAAAGCCCCACAACATTTCCTTCGCCCTCTTCAAGCTTAAGGTAATACCCGCCGAGCATTGAAAGGTTGCACACCGTGGCGCGGCAGCCCTCGCGCAAGATCACATCGGGATCTATCATCACAGTGACGACGAGATTTGACGGAGTGACGTTCACATATTCCACAGCGCCTACTTTTGTTCCGCGGTACATCACATTGTCGCGGTCTTTTAGTCCGCCTACCTGATCGAACGAAAACTTGACCGGCACGCGATTGCGCCCCGCAAGCACATCGACGCCTGAAATGACAATCGTGAAGTACCCTAAGAGCAAAAGCACCGTAACCATGAAAAGCCCGACCAGGGCCTGCGTGAACGCTTCACTTTTCCTTTTCATATTCCCTCCCCCTTTGATGCCGCAATAAACGAGCGCACCTCCGGAATATCACTTTTAAGAAACTCCTCCGGCGGAAGGCAAACCACCGCCTTGCCGTCTTTGACGAGCATGATGCGAGAGGCCGTTTTCGCCGCGAGAACCATATCGTGCGTAACGACCACAGAAGTCACATTACGCTTTTTGTTGAGATCTGAAATAAGTTTTGAAATATGCACTGAAGTTACGGGGTCGAGCCCTGAGGTGGGCTCATCGTAAAGTATCACCTCCGCCTCGCGCACAATGGCGCGCGCTAAACCTGCGCGCTTCTGCATTCCGCCGGAAATCTCAGAGGGATATTTATCTGCCGCATCTGTAAGCCCAACCGCGGCAAGAGCGTTATCAACGCGGCGGGCAACCTCCTTCGCATCAAGACGCATCGTCTCTTCAAGAGGCAAGGCCACATTCTCCCATACGCTCTTCCATGCAAGAAGCGCGCCGCTCTGAAAAAGATAACCGAAACGCACGTCGGCGCGGCGCACCTCACCCGAGTCAGGCTCCATAAGACCTATGGCGTGCTTGAGCGTTACCGACTTTCCCGTGCCAGAAGGGCCGAGAATCACAAAGACTTCGCCGCGCTTAACATCAAACGTCAACGCGTCAAGAACCTTCTTCCCGCCGAAGCTTTTCGTAACAGAATCAAACTCGATTACCTTTTCGCCCATTCCGCCCCCTGTCAGTAGAACACGCGAGAGACCATATACCCGGAAATGAGTATCGCGAGAAACGAGACGATCACCGCCCTTTGAGTGGATTTGCCAACGCCTATGGCGCCAAGATTCGTTCCGAGACCTTCACTTACGGAAATAACTCCAATAAGAAGACCGAAGAGCGCCGACTTGCCGATGCCGACAAAAAGGTCCTTCGACTCCGCCATCCAAAGCGCTCCAGACATAAACTGCTGAAAATCAACGTTAAGCTGCGTAGCCCCGACGATGCCGCCACCGAGTGTGCCCATGATGCAGCAGTAAAACGCGACAACTGGCGCCATAAGCACGAGAGCGAGAATACGCGGAGCGGCAAGAAAGCGCTCGGGAGGGATGCCCATAATTTTCAATGCGTCAATCTCATCATTCACTTTCATGGTGCCAAGCTCCGCGGCGATGGCGGAGCCGACGCACGCTGCAAGGCAGATCCCACAGCAGAACGCTCCCATTTCACGCAGAAGAGTGAGCATCACCGCCGCGCCGAGATACAGCTCCTGATTGAACCGAGCAAGCTCAAGGCCGACTTGAAGTGAAAGAATCATCCCCATAAAAAGAGAAACAACAGTAACTACGGGGAGAGTGCGGATGCCCGTAGCGTAAAGCTGGCGGAAGAGATCTGCACGCGGCCGAGAGAACACGAGAACATAGGGGAAATACTGCACCGAGCGCGCCAGAATCAACCCGGCGAACCCCATTGATGAAATAAAACTCGGCACAAAGCGCATTTAACTTAATTATACAAGATTTACGGCGTCAATGTCAATTGAGGCGCGCAAATTAGACGCCGGCGGACGAACAGAGGAAAGCCACTTCCATGCCTTGACTATGGACGAGGCGGAAACCGCACGAAGGACAATCTGCCATCTGTACCACCCGTCCGCCTTTTCAAGGACAGACGGAACGGCCTCAGAAACGAGCATCTCGCCGGGAGAAAGACGCGATGCGAATTTTTCAAGCGATTTTGAATACATCTTAGCCCAGTCGCCTGCAAGGCGCATGTCTTTTGATTTGAGCTTAAGAACTGCCAGGCGGCAATACGGAGGGAAGAATGCTTCGCGCCGCTCAATAAGCTCATCTTTGACGAATGCTTCATACCCGCCGCCGACAACAGAAGAGAGTACCTTATTCCCAGGATCATGCGTCTGCACAAAGACTTCACCTGGAAGTTCCGCGCGGCCGGCGCGGCCGGCAACCTGCGCTATAAGCTGGAATGAGCGCTCGGAAGCGCGGAAATCAGGCATTGAAAGAGATGCGTCGGCATTGAGGACGCCGACAAGAGTGACATTCGGAAAATCAAGCCCCTTCGCAATCATCTGCGTGCCGATCAAAATGTCTGCCTCGCCTCTGCCGAACGCGCTGAGAAGGTCATCATGCGAATGACGGCGCGAAGTGGAGTCGGCATCCATTCTGAGAATTGAAGCATCAGGGAAACACTTCTTGAGCGCATCCTCGGCGCGCTGCGTGCCTATGCCCTGGCATGAGAAAGCGGTATTCGAACATACCGGGCATTTTTCTGGAAGCTCCGCCCAACCGCCGCATACATGACAACGCAGGCATCTATCCGCCCTATGGTAAACGTAAGCCAATGAACAGCCGGGACACTCCGCGACATATCCGCAGCAAGCGCAGGCATACTGACGGGAAAAACCGCGCCTGTTCAAAAAGAGCATCGTCTGTTCGCCGCGGTCGAGGCGAATGCGGATGGCTTCCAGAAGTTCCTGCGAAAAAATCGCTCCACCCCTTGAAGCTCCCTGATCCATATTTACGAGATGGACGAAAGGAAGAGTTCCCGCTCCTGCCCGCACGGAAATCTGCGCGAGGCGATACTTCCCTTCCTCGGCATTGCGCCAACTCTCAAGGGATGGCGTTGCGGAGCCTAAAACGACTTTCGCCCCTTCAATAACGCCTCTGAGAACGGCAACGTCGCGCGCGTTGTAGCGGGGCATTTCATCCTGCTTGTAACTTGGCTCATGCTCTTCATCGACAACTATAAGGCCTAAGTTCGCAACAGGTGCCCAAACTGCAGAACGCGGGCCTACGACAACGCGCGCCTCGCCTGAGCGTATGCGGTGCCACTCGTCGTAGCGCTCGCCGTCGGACAAGGCGGAGTGAAGAACGGCGACGCATTTTCCGAAGCGAGAGGCAAAGCGCTGCACCGTCTGCGGAGTGAGAGAGATTTCAGGAACAAGGACGATCGCGCCGCGTGATGCCTCAAGATGAGAGGCGATGGCTTGCAGATAAACTTCTGTCTTGCCTGAACCCGTAACGCCAAAAAGAAGAACTGCGTTTTTCTTCTCCTTATCAAGAATTGTATCGAGAGCTTTCGCCTGCTCGCCGTTCAACTTAAGCGGCCTTGAAGGAAGTATGCGCCGGCCGGCAAGCGGATCGCGCCGCTTGGCCTTCTGCTCAATAACGGCAAACCCCTTCTCCGCAAGCGTTTTTAAGGAGGCGGGAGTCGTAGCAAGCTCGTGGCACAAAGACGAGAGCCACCCTCCGTCAAGACGGACGAGCTGCTCGTAGAGCCATTTCTGGCGTTTCGTAAGAACTGATGTTTCTGCATCAAGACACGCAGAGACGAATGATTGCGTCTTGGCATGTGCGTTCTTTTTGATTACGGCTGCCGGAACGGCCGCTTTAAGAACACTCTCGAGAGGCGAGGCCGTGTACGCCGATACTTTCTTTACAAGTTCAATGAGAGACGGCGTAAAAAACGGCGTCTCGTCCACTATGGAACTTACCGGCTTTAGCTTTATCTTTTCTGGCGCGGACGACGACGGAGCGAGAGCCATCACAAAACCGCGCGCCTCGCGATGGGCAAATGGAACGGAAAGAAGCTGGCCTACAGCCAGCTTCTTTTCCAGCGCTTCCGGCACTTCGTAATCAAAGAGCCTATCGAGCGCAAGGTCAATCGCGACCCGTGCAATCACGAACCGGGTTCAAGATACTTCATCGTGACGGCGGCAGGAACCGTGAAGCTCTGCTTATTGTAGATGAGGTAGAGCTTCGCGTACTTAGCCTTGACGACATTTGCCGCGCCGCCCTTGTGAATGACGATGCAGGCCTTGTTGCCGAAGGGCGTGGAGTGCGTGCCCGCGCCGAGCTTGACGGTATCCTTCTGCGTGGACATGTCGTTCTGGCCGGAGGTGGGGAAGCTGGAGATGTCGCAGTTGCGCGTGACGAGCACGGGAACCACGTCTTCCATTTCATCCGTGATGCCGGAAGCGATCGTCCAGCCGACATTCTTGCCTGTGAGCGAGCCGCCCGTGAAAGGAGGAACGCCAGAGCCGGAAAGAACGCCGATGTCGACGCCGCTGACGTAAGGCGCCCAAGTCTCAGTTCCGTAGTTGTCGATATCAAAGAGCTCCTGGAAGTAAAGCTCTGCGGAACCGAACGTCTGGCCTGCGATATCGTCGGAGTCGTCGCTCAAGCCGTCAGCCTCGGACTGGTGGGGCCACACGTTGCCAAGGCCCTGGCCTTCGCGCTCTGTGTTCGCCTGAATGATGCCGACGAAGAGATTGCGGCCGCGCTGCGCCATCGCGTTGGTGTTGGCGGAAAGCATCGCCGAAGAAATGGCTGGGAAGAGAGCACCCATAAGAATGCCGAGAATGCCGATTACGACGAGAAGCTCTACGAGCGTAAAACCTTTTTTTACTGTTTTCATTTTATTTTCCTTTTTAGTTATGTGGAAATCGCCTATACGGAAGTGTTGGTATTATCTCATATTTTTTATTTATGCGCAAGTGCCGCGCTGAGGTGCGGGGCATAGGCGCGAGTATACGAGAAGAGGCTGTAAATCGTAAGCAGCGCAAGAAACGCTTCAACCGCATAGCAGGTGTAGAGCCACGGGCCATACCACGAAGAAGGGAAATAATCTCTGCGCAACGCAAGATAGGCATAAACCCACCCCGCACCAGGGAAGGAAAGAGCCGTGCGCACTTTCCCAAGCCACATCGCCGCGCCGTCTGCCCCGTGAGAAGCGCCGACAGCCCTTAGAAACGTAACCCATGTATCGCGAAGCATATAAATAACGGTAAAGGCAAGCATCGCAAGCGCATGGACTTCGCTATCGCCCTGATGGAGAATCTGCCACAAAAGTGTTGGAAAGGCCACAATATAAAAAACCTTATCCATAAGAGGGTCGGCCAACTTCCCCAAGGAAGAGACGACGCCCCACTTGCGGGCAAGCTTACCGTCCCATAGATCGGTAAGCCCTGCAAGAAGCATCGCAAGCGCCGATGCAACGACGAGCGCCCCGCTTCTTGAAAACTCATGCCAAACGGCTAAGAAGGCCCAGAGAAAGATTAGCGGAAGACGCGCGAAAGTTATCGCGTTTACAAAAGCAGCCTTGCTTTCGTTCGTCATGATTCGGCAATCCCCTCCGCCACAACTTCCTGCATAACTCCCAGAGTCTCCTGCAGCTGCACGAGCTTCGCTTTGAGCGCCTGAAGTTTAAGCTCAACCTTCTGATAATTGCGCCGCGTCGCAAAGAGCTGCTTTAAAATCTCGCCTGGGTCAAGGTCGAGATCTGTAAGCTCCATGCCATCGGGAATTGGAACAAGGACGCTCGCGCCGCATTGTGAACAGTTTATCTGCAAACCTGCGCCGCGATAGTCTATGACAAGATTCTTGCCGCATTCAGGGCAATCAAAGACGATGTCGGTGTCGCGGATTTCCGCACCGACATCTTCAATGCCGTTGACTAAAACTTCCGCATCATTCTTTTCTTCCGTCATATTTGCCCCTCCATTTTCAGTTTGATTGAAAAGCGCAAAACCGGGAACCGACCGCCTGAAGACTCAGACAAGACTCTTCGCCGCCTCGTAGACGTTGTCAACCGTGAAACCGAAATGCTCATTAAGCTCCTTGTAAGGGGCTGATGCGCCGTAGCGGTCGATGGTGACGTATGCAGTGGTTCTGAAATCGATGCGGAAGCGGTCGAGACCGAAGCGAGTGCCGGCCTCAACGATGACACGCTTGTTCATCTCCTGCGGGAGAACTTCACAGCGGTACTCGGCAGAAGTCTGACGATGGAAGCGCTCCACGCAAGGGAAGGAAGCGACACGCACGCCGATGCCTTCCGCCGCAAGACGCTTGGCCGCCTCAACCGCGAGATAAACCTCAGAGCCAGTCGCAAGGAAAAGGATTGTTGAAGAATCCTGCACGCCGCTCATGTAAATATCGTAGCCGCCCTTGGCAACACCCTCGGCCGAAACGCCCTCAAGAACAGGAACATTCTGACGCGTAGTAAGCAGGCAGCTGGGCCCCGTGGTGTGATGGAGAATCTCAAACCACGCGTACGCAGTTTCATTCGCGTCGGCCGGGCGCCACGTCATTACATTCGGCATCGCCCTGAGCGCGGCGAGATGCTCGATGGGCTCATGAGTAGGCCCGTCTTCACCAACGCAGTAACTATCGTGCGAGAAGATGTAGATCGACGGAACGCCCATGAGAGCTGCAAGGCGAATCGCCGGCCTGCAGTAATCGGAGAAAACAAAGAATGTGGCACCATAGCCGCGGAAAGCGGGATCGAAAGCCGTAAGGCCGTTGACGATCGCCGACATGCCAAGCTCGCGCACACCGAAATGAATGTTGCGGCCGGCAAATGTACCAGGACCGATGTCGCCCATACCTTTGAGCACGGTTTTGTTGGACGGGCCGAGATCCGCACTACCGCCGATAAGCCCGGGGACCAACGGGGCCAAAGCGTTCATCACCGTGCCGCAGGCAGCGCGCGTGGCAACTGACTTTGCAGGATCGAACGAGGGCATCGCCGCGACGAGCGCCTCGCGAGAAGCCATATCGCCTATGGGCTTTTTCCAGCCGACCTTCTTCCACTTGAGAGCGAAACGATGAAGCTTTGAAGTGCGCGCCTTGAAAAGCTCGTAGACTTCGGCCGGCACAACAAAACTCTCTTCGGGATTAAAGCCAACAGCCTTCTTAAGCCCGGCAACCTCCTCCGCGCCGAGAGGAGCGCCGTGGCAATCGGCAGTATCGTGCTTGGTGGGCGCACCGTTGCCTATGTGAGTGTGGGCGACTATTATGACAGGCGCGCCCTTCACCTTGACGGCGCGGCGGTAGGCGGCGCGGATCGAATCGAAATCGTGCCCGTCAGCCTCAAGCACCTTCCAGCCGTAGGAAGCAAAGCGCTTTTTAACATCATCATTCATCGCAAGAGCCGTATCGCCCTCGATTGTGATGCGGTTTGAATCGTACACTAAAATCAAATCGTCCAGCTTCATCGCGCCGGCCCAGCTGCAAGCCTCGTGGCTTATGCCTTCTTCAAGATCGCCATCACCGCAGAAGACCCACGTCTTGTTTGCGATCTCCGCCTTCTTCGCGGCAAGCGCAAGGCCTGCGCCCATGGCAACGCCCTGGCCGAGAGGACCGGTGGTAACTTCAACGCCAGGCATAAGCCCGCGCTCAGGGTGACCCGCGCAACGAGAACCCCACTGACGGAAACTCTTAAGCTCATCCATCGTAACGCCGCCCATTCCGGAAAGGTGGAAGAGAGCATAAACGAGGGCGCTTGCGTGGCCGCCAGAGAAAACAAGCCTGTCACGGCCGGCCCATTGGGGATCCTTCGGATCGACATTGAGAAACTCAAGCCACAGCACAAGCGCAAGATCTGCCATTCCCATCGCGGCGCCTGGGTGCCCGGAATTGGCCTTTTCAATCATATCCGCACAAAGGCAACGGACTGTAGCGGAAGAAAGTGTAAGTAATTCGTTTGTAGGTTTCATATTCGTTTGTATTATACCATATTCTCAAGAAGAATTGCCGCGGCCGCAGCTTCCGCCTCTTTACGGGTGCGAGCGGAAGATTCGGCCTCACCGACGCCCTCCACCCGAACGCGCACTGTAAAGACGGGCTCATGAGCCTTGCCTGATGTTTTCACAAGAGTATATTCGGGGCGGCGCGGCGGATTCATCGCCTGCATTCTTATTTGAAGCTCACCCTTCGGGTTACCGCCCCACGCACCATCGGAGAGAGACGGCGAAAGAAGTTCAAGCGCATCGAAAACCTCGCGCGCAGACTCTAAACCGCCGTCAAGGTACGCCGCTCCTATGAGCGCTTCAACGGCATCCGCTAATAATTTCGCGCCGCGCTGAATGGGCGCGGCGGCGCGGCCGAGCTTTAGATTATCTGCAAGCTGGAAACGCTCCGCCGCCGCCGCAAGGGCGGATGTGGAAACCATGCGCGCTCTAAGAACGGTAAGGCGCCCTTCCTTCTCATCAGGATGCTCAGAGTAAAGGCGCTCTGCGGCCAAGAGCCCAAGCACGGCGTCACCAAGAAACTCAAGGCGCTGATTGTCCGCCGCCGCAGGATGGTCCATACGGAACGACGGAGTGGTGAGCGCCTCTTGAAGAAGAGCCTCGTTGACAAATTCGTGCCCGGCAAATAACATATTTTTTAACCGCGTATTTTGCGCACAAGCGAAGATGCCTCGGAAGCGAGAGATTCAATGACCGCGAAATCGCCCTTAGAAAGCGCATCTTTCGGCACTATCCATGTGCCGCCGCAGCAAACTATCTCAGGAACGGAAAGATAGCTTTCGACATTTGAAATCTTAACTCCGCCGGTAGGCATGAATTTGACTCCCGTGAAACGGAAGGCACCGAGAAGATTTTTGATCATGCCGACGCCCCCCGCCGCTTCTGCGGGGAAGAACTTCACCATTTTGCAGCCGGCGGAAAGCGCCTGGCTCAATTCGCTGGCAGTGGCGACGCCAGGGCAGAAAGGCATCCCGGCGGCGGCGGCCGCGGCAACGATGGCAGGGTCGAACCCGGGAGCGACGCAGAAGGCGGCACCTGCCGCTTTAGCTCTTTCAAGCTGCTCAAGAGAAAGGACAGTGCCTGCACCGACGACGGCCTCGGGAACGCTGCGGCGGATTGCCGCGATGGCGGCGGCCGCGGCCGCGGTGCGGAACGTCACCTCCAGAACGGGCAGCCCTCCCGCCACGAGCGCGCGCGCAAGAGGAACGGCCTGCTGTTCATCCTCAATTACAATGACGGGAATGATTCCCGCTTTGCCAAGAGTTTCTATCATGTCCATGATTGCGTATTATACCAAAGTATGAGCCTGAGATGTACTCGGTCGGTCAACACCGCTATCGCGGTCTTGACCGACCTCGGCAGCTGAGCATCTGAGCAAAAGGGCATCTGGGCATTTGCGCATCTGGGCAAAAGTGCATCTGGGCATCTGAGCATCTGGGCAAAAGTGCATCTGGGCATCTGAGCATCTGAGCAAAAGTGCTTCTGAGCTTTTCGAGTCGTCGAGTCCGAAGCCGCAGTCGGCTTTCAGATGTTTACCATCGCCTGAAAGGCATATGCGGCTTGTCCCCGCTTTTTCTAA
>JAHBAE010000086.1 GCA_018384485.1 Kiritimatiellia bacterium | reverse complement strand
CTATCTCCTATAAAGTTGGCAGATGGGCACGGGCGAGTTCGCCCGTGCGCCATAGTAGAAGTTGTTTTAAATAAGTTGTTTCCAAAAATCAGAAGACTCTGCAGTGAATTGCTTGAGATACGCGAAAATGAGCCGAATGGAAACGCTAATCTTGAAATGAAGGATGGTAAAAAGAACTATTTTATTAAGGACATATAGTTCAATCAGCATATCAACGCATTCTTATTCGCCATCGGAGGGATAAATTATGAACCACGGAATACACCGAATACACTGAAAAATATTTCTGTTCCGTGTATTCCGTGTATTCAGTGGTTAAAAAATAAATCCTGTTAATCCTGTCAAAAAAGTAAGACTCTCTGTGCCTCTCTGCCTCTGTGCCTCTGTGTTAATTTTTATCACAGAGACTCAGAGACACAGAGTTTTCTTCATCCTCCTCTGCCCCTTTGCCCCTCTGCGTTAAACCTATACTCGTCAATTGAATGTCTCACGTAGAGACGAGATGCGCCCGCGACGAAGTCGTCGGGTTGCCTGAGCGAAGCGAACCCGAAGGGCCGCAAGGGGCCGAGATTTTTACTTCACGCAAAGTTCGCGAAGTACGCGAAGTTTTTTAGAAGCCGTTTCTTTCCATTATTACTTTGCGGACTTGGCGTACTTTGCGTGAGAAAAATTCGCCCCTACTGCCGTTTTTAGGTTTAGCGCAGAGAGGGCAAAGGAGCAGAGGAGCAGAGGGATGAAAGAAATGTTGTCGCTTCGGATTATTTTAGATTAACTGTCTTTTTAAGGCGGATGTCAGTACTTGATGAGCCGATGAAGAATGTAAATTCACCAGGCTCGAACGACCACTTCATATCCTTGTCCAAAAGGGAGAGATCGTCTTTAGAAAGCGTAAACGAGACTTTTCTTGATTCTCCCGCCTTTAGATTTATTTTTTCAAAGCCGCGAAGAACAGAGTCGTAAGTTACAACGCTCGAATATTCGTCGCGGACATAAAGCTGGACGACTTCCGCGCCTTCGCGAGAACCTGTGTTCTTGATTGTGAGCGAAATTTTCACAAACTCAGATGAGGCGTCGCCCGCGTCGATTTTGTCGACTTGAAGATTAGAATAGTCAAATGGCGTGTAGGAAAGACCGTGGCCGAACGGATATAGCGGGCCAACCACACGCGTTCTGCCGCCGCCGTTCATGCCTACGACGTGCGCAGGTTGTCCGTTGTGGCTGCCTTTCTTGTAGGGGAAATTAAGCTCTATCTGCCCTATGCTCTTGGGGAAAGTTACGGGGAGCTTGCCGGAAGGATTAGCTTTTCCGAGAAGAATATCGGCTATCGCGTAGCCGCCGCGGCAGTGTGGGAACCATGTCTCAAGAATCGCAGGAAGGTACTTATCCTCCCAGTTGATCGTCAGCGGCTGGCCGTTGACCAGGACGAGAATAACCGGTATTCCCGTTGCGTGAAGGCGCTGGAGAAGTTCACGCTGGCGGCCCGGCAGATTAAGCGATGTGCGTGAGCGTCCTTCGCCTGTGCGCCACTCGTCCTCGCCCATTACTGCGATAATTACATCAGCTCCTTTCGCTGCCGCTACAGCCTCGTTCATCATCGCGTTTTCGTTCTCTGTTATCGGCTCGGGGATGATTTCGCTGTATGGGAAGCCGGGGTCGATTACATTGCATCCCTTTGAATAGATGACTTCGCTCTTCCCCTTAAGGGCTTTTTTCAGCCCGCTAAGAACTGTCACCGCTTCAAGCTCATTAGGACCGTAGCGGCTTGCCATGAAATTCGATTCGTCCGCCAGCGGGCCAGTTACGAACACCTTTTTTAGCTTCGCCGCGTCAAGAGGAAGAATTCCGTCGTTCTTTAGCAGCACAACGCTTTCGCGCCCCATGCGGTCGACAAAATCAAGATGCTTGTCGCACCCGACATCTTTCTCGGCCGCGAATGCGTCAGTCACATAAGGATTGTCAAAAAGGCCGAGCCTAAATTTAACCTTCAGGACATCGCGCACGCGCTCGTCGACGACATCCATTGAGAGGCGGCCCGATTTTACAAGCTTGCGAATGGGATTTACAAAACATTCAGGTGTGCGGAAATTAGTCCAGACATTAAGCCCCGCCTCGTAGACGCGGCGGGCGGCGTCCTCTTCCGTAGGCGCGATATTGTGTTTTTCATGAACATACTCTACGGCGCCGCT
Organism: Kiritimatiellia bacterium; assembly: GCA_018384485.1. Classification (GTDB taxonomy): domain Bacteria; phylum Verrucomicrobiota; class Kiritimatiellia; order RFP12; family UBA1067; genus UBA1067. Next base: position 1,284 of record JAHBAE010000086.1, on the reverse strand, counting down.
GTCGCTTACCGTATAGCCGTCAAAGCCGTATTCGCCGCGAAGTATATCCTGCAAAAACCACTTGCTTGCTATTATAGGCTCGCCGTTCCAGTCGTTGTAACTGATCATCACTTCCATCGGTTTTACGGCCTTTATGACGCGCTTGAAAGGCGCGAGGTGGATTTCATGCAGTTCCCGCGGCGTAACGTGTGGGTCAGTCCTGCAGTCACCGTCGCGTCCGCCTTTCGGCACTCCGTAGACACCGAAATGCTTGAGGCAGGAACTGACGCCTTTCGACTGGATTGCCCCAGCCATCGCAACGCCGAGAACCCCGACATGGTAAGGGTCTTCGCCGTAACATTCAAGAGTGCGGCCCCAGCGCGGGTCGCGCGCAACGTCGAGAATTGGCGCATAGACGCTGTGGTAGCCTAAGCATTTCGCTTCGTGCCCCGCGATTTCGCCCGCCTCGCGGACAAGATCGCGGTTCCAGGTGGAGCCGACGGCAATCGGCGCGGGAAGAGGAGTGGCGCGGGAATGATTGAGCCCGTGAATGCCTTCGTTTGTAAATTCAACAGGAATGCCAAGGCGCGTTTCCTCAATAAACCAGCGCTGGATCTTGTTTAGCGCCGCTACATGGTTCGTGTAGGAAAGAATTTTCTCTCGATGAGCTTTAAGAGCGCGGCCGACACCGTTTAATTCTTCGTCAATGTTCGCGATGCCGTCTTTCCATATTCTTGTTTTCCATTTTGGCGAAGGTTCCGCTTCTTCGAGTACTCGCCCTGTTCCGTAGAGAGTTGCCATCTGGCAGGACTTTTCTTCAAGCGTCATTTGTGAAAGAAGATCCTCTACTCGCTCGTCTATCGGCTTTGAGGCGTCTTCAAAAATGTCCTTGCGTCCGTTCTTGTTGAAATCAATCCAAGAAGAGGCGAAGGAGGAAAATGTAACAGCAGAGAAGATGCTTCCTGCGAGTAAAATCTTGATAATGTTTTTCATGTTTTGTGGTGTTTTGAGAGGGAGAAATTGCGCTTCCTCCTCGTGGTTTTACGCTGGCTTTACGGAAAGCTACTTCTTCGTTCGCGCCGTTCCAACTTAGAATATCCATCCTTCAGTCAAAACCTCCGTGCGCACTTGAGAGACCAAGGGAGAAGTGAGAGGATAATTATACCTAATTCTCTGCCCGATAGTCAACAACACAGGGAGCGGCGATACGGCCAACGCATTAAAAGCCGATTCTTCCCCTTTTGGGCCCCTGAATCGTTTTTAATGCGTTGGAAGTGTCTCAGCAACCAACAACCAGCAGCGCAG
>JAHBAE010000074.1 GCA_018384485.1 Kiritimatiellia bacterium | reverse complement strand
AACTCCTGAAAGCGATGTGTCCGCTGAAAGAAAAACGAGAAAACCGAGAACGATGAAAACGACAATCTCCGCAAACGCGGAAAACTGCACTTCGCGCGAAGAGCCCATCCCCTCGAAAGCATTTCCGGCATCAAGCGCACCGAGCACCGTCAAAAAACGCCCTGCCGCAAGCATATAGAAAAAGAATGCAACAGGGACGAATGAAGAGACGCCTCCGCCTCCCGTCCATGGGAAAATGACAACCGCAACCGCGACCGATGCAAGCGACGCACTTTGGGCGATATCGAAGATCCATGTGGAATTCTCAGGCAGCATGCGGCTTTTGCGCAGGAGCTTTCCGATGGTGAAATAGAGGCGGAAAAAGCCCGGCCCTTTGCGACCTGCGAAAAAGGCTTTTGTCTGATTGACGACGCCGATGAAAAACGGCGATAAAGCCGCGGCAAGAATTATGCTTAGGATATTCATGACACGAGTGCGAACACAAGCAGCACGAGCACTGCGATGTGAATGATAAGGATGTAAAAATGAAGAGATCCGTTCTGAAGAAGATGCGCGCGCTGAAAGAGACGCGCAAATTTCGTAAAGAGAGGCCGCCAAAGCGCACTGATGGCAATATCGTCTGTTTCAGCTGCAATTGCGGCATCCGTCGGTTTTGCAGGATCACCCTTGAACGCAATCAGATGACGCCTTGAGCGAAGAAGAGGCCTCAAGAAATCGACAAGCGGCTGAGTGAACGCCGTAGCCGTATACGCCATCCGAGGCGTAGGCTCTTCGTACCCGCAGTCCCAGACGAGAGAAGTTCTTTTTTCCTTTCCTCTCGGGCAGGCAAACCTACGAAGCATCAGCAGGAAAACGGTAAATACGATAAAAACTGCACCAAGCGCAGCGCCGGCGACAAGCATCTGAGATTTATATCCGCCAGTCTGAATATGGATAAAAAAAACGCTTCCAGGCACCATGGCGACGGAAAGTATTGTAAGCGCAAGTTGCGACAGCCACATCCTGCGCGGCGTCTCGACGGCTTGAACCGCATTTTCGGAGCGCGGAAAGCCGAGGAATGTTGAGCCCAGCGCTTTTGCGTACGCCGCGGCGGCAAGAGCGCCTGTAAGAGACAATACTACAACGACGAGAAATCCCGCCGCCACCAAAACGGGAACATCAGTTTTTATAGCCGTAAATGCGCCGATATAAAGCGCAAGCTCGCCTAAAAAGCCGTTCATCGGAGGAAGCCCCGCAAGCGCAAAGGAATTTACGGCGAAAAGCGCGCCTGTAAACGGCATGCGTTTCATAAGACCGCCGAGACGATCTTGATCGAGCGTTCCCGTCTGCCTTAAGACGGAACCTGCGGCAAGAAAAAGCGATCCTTTTAAAAACGCATGGTTCAATATATGAACGAGGGCTCCTGCAAGGCAAAGAGAGGCAAGCGAATCGCCCGCATTCATCGCCTTGATAAGCGCGGAAAGTCCAAACCCCATCGCGACAACGCCCATATTCTCAACGGACGAAAAAGCCAATAGGCGCTTCAGGTTCGCCTGTGGCAAAGCAAAAAGAATACCGCCTGCTGACGCGACGGCGCCAAGGGCAAGAAATGTCCAGCCGAAAACATTGAGATCCAAGCTCTCCATTGCGCCGTTCAAAGGAAAGAACCTGAGAAAGCCGAGGAAACCGAGCGGAATCATAGCCCCCGACATAACGGCCGATGCCGGAGCGGGAGCGGCAGGATGCGCTTCCGGGAGCCAGGCGTGAAACGGAGGAAATCCGATTTTCAACCCAAATCCTACAACTGCGCACGCAAATGCCGCAATCCATGCGTCAGGGCGCATAAGAAGAACGCCTGCGAGCATCAGAGCGCAGGCACCGGCATGACAGGCGAGAAGATAAATCCATGTCGCTTTTCGTACGCTTTTCTCTTTCGCTTCAAAAGCAACGAGACCTGCCGACGCAAGTCCCATTGCCTCCCATGAAAGCAGAAATGGAAGCTTTTCTTTAGCGAATACGACCGCAGCCATCGAGATGACGGTAAAGACAAAAAAACACCAAAACCGCGGCAGAGAACGCCGCGATTCTCCATGAATATAGGCTGTCGCATGTATTGCGGCGGCCAATCCGACTGTTAAGACCGGTATAAGAAATATTATGTCCATTGAAGTTGCGGAGCGCTGCTCCCCTCCAAATAAATGAAATCGTTGGGCGCGTATTTTACTCTTTTCTTCGCCAGATTACAATCGCCCCTCCATTTGAAATCGCTGCGACCGAAGATAAACACCAAAATGCGTATGATGCAAGGAGGGAATCATGTTAACCTATATTCGGCAGTTCAAGCTTGCCGCCGCCCCGATATCTTAACACAGAGACACAGAGGCACAGAGATTTTTGCCAATATGCTGCTCAATCTATCGTTTTGATTTTCACCCATTTGTGAAATCGGTGCATGAGAAGAAGAGAAGTCATAAGTAAACATATATGATAGAAAATCACCTTTTCTCCGTGTCTCTGTGTCTCTGTGTTTAAAACAACGAGGTCCAAGTGCCGTTTTTAGGGTTAATCCCTTCAAACGCATTTAGTGATGGAAATACGATAATTTGACTGCAAAACAAGAATTATCTGCACTTACATCAGAAAAATGCAAGTGCAGTCCAAGAAAAAACCTCAAACTCAGCGGATAAAGTTCGTAATCTGGCGCTGTTCGTCTAATGTCGGCAGAGGAATACTCTCCTTGGCAAGGCGAATAGCCTTAATTAAAAACGCCATATTCTTGCCGAGCCTGCGCATCGTCTGCAACCCTTCCGCGTCTTCTTTAGCCTCTCCAGGCGCCGCGCCGTGAACATTGTTCCAATAGTTTGACGAGACTATCGGCATATTTGAAATTGTAAAATACTTGTTTAAGACGTCAAATGTCGCCGTCGTGCCGCCTCTTCTCGCTACAGCAACAGATGCGCCGACCTTCATCGTTTTGTCGAACTTCGCGGAAAAGAACAACCGATCCAAGAACGAAATGAGAGTTCCGGCAGGCGATGCGTAGTAAACGGGAGAGCCGACGATTAAACCGTCCGCATCTTTAAACTTGGCGAGCACCTCATTTACGAGATCGCGCGTAACACACTCTTTAAGATTGTTGCACTGACCGCAAGCCAAACACCCGCGAATAGGCTTCGAACCGACATGAACAATTTCCGTATCAATTCCTTCCGCATTCAGACTCTTGCTTACCTCATTGAGAGCGATGAACGTATTGCCGTTTATTTTGGGACTTCCGTTTAAGAGAATTACTTTCATTTTTAGCTTTTCCTATTTATCAATTATTAAATGCGCTTTGATATATCGCACGAGAGCACGGCATTCCCATCGAAACGAAGAACTCCTGCAGGCGATCAATAGTTTGAGATGCAGCCGCCTTGACCGCCTCCTCGGAAGTGGCGTTATGAGTAATGCCGAAAACATCACGGCCGAACGCGGCAAAGGGAGAATAAAAAACAAAATCATTCATGTGCTAATTATATCATATTCCCCTTCTTTAGTGGGCATGCAGAACTTCTATGCGGTAGCGGAATGCTTACTGTACTGCCAACTGAACTTCCGCTGATTCTCCAATAGCATTGACCGCAATCACAGAATGTTCACCCTTCTCCATCTGAAGTACGAATGGATTATGGCCGAGCGTCTCTCCACGACAAACTCCGTCAATAAACCACCAGAGATTCTCTCCCCCCTTTACATTCACGACACGAAACACAATTTGCTCGGAAAGACCATTTCCAACCAAATGAAACTTTGCTCCATCCTCGGGTGAGACGATTCTAAAACTCGTCTGCCCGCCCAAATCAAAAGATACAACCTTGCCGTCAAACCCCCGCCTATGCGCCGTACACGGCCTCGGCGAACTTACTCCAGAAATAAAATCGCCCTTCTCGCATTTTGGACAATCCGCTGACGCTCTCTCACCTGTGAGCGAGCAAATATCAGATTCCTTGATGCTCGCAGGCCTTACATACCACGGCCCATTATTCTGCGGATAAAGCTGGCGAGCAATCTTCCAACAGACAGGCGCCGCCGCCTTAGCCCCAACGAGTGTTTTGTCGCCAAAGCCGCCGCGCTTATGGCCACACCAAACACCGATAACATACTCTGGATTCCACGCCACAGTCCAAGCGTCGCGGTAAGCGCTTGACGTTCCTGTCTTCCATGCAAAGCGTGAGGTTAGAACATCAGCGATATGCCCAAGCGTAGCACTTGAACGCTCCGAGCCAGAAAGTATTTCAGAGACGAGATAACTCGACTCGCGGCTAAAAACGCCTCCGCCGCCGCAAGCGATTTTTTGATACGCCTTGACAAGCTCAACGAGCGATACCTCGACATTCCCGATTGCGATTCCAAGCCCTAAATCTGCATCATCGGCGCTAAGATGTTTAAATTCCATCTCACGCAATTTATCGGCAAAACGCTCAACCCCAAGCTTTTCAACGAGGCGGACAAAGGGAATATTGAGAGAAAGAATAAGCGAATCAGAAAGCGTAACGCGGCCGCGGTACGCCGAATCGAAATTTGCAGGACGGTAGCCCTTTACCGACATCGGCGCATCCCAAAGGCGTGTACCGGGAGTAACAAGACCGCTATCCATCGCAAGCGCGGCAAGAAAAGGCTTTAGCGTAGAGCCAGCCGGGCGCGCGGAAAGCGCAGTGTTAACTTGCCCAGATTCCCCGGCAAAATAATCACCGCTGCAGTGAAGAGAGACCACTTCTCCCGTTGCCGCTTTCATCACAAGAGCCGCTACAGAATACCCCCCTTCTTCAGCCGCAACGTCGACGGCATTGCAGACAATCGTTTGTATATCGGCATCAAGAGCCGTATTTATAATCCCACTCTTTTTCTGCATATCTCGGTTCTTGCCGAGGCTAGATAAAATGTAATCGCAGAAATACGGGTGCTTGAACGGACGCGGCGAACGGCAGACAACGGGGCGCACGCTCCGAGCGGCAATGCGCTGCTCTTCGGAGATATAGCCCAACTGCTTCATTCTGTTTAAAACGTAATCGCGGCGGTGAAACGCAAGATCATATCTTCTGTCGGGGCGAAAGCGTGATGGCGCCTGCACCATCCCGGCAAGCATTGCAGCTTCGCCTATGCCGAGATCTTTTGGACCTTTGCCGAACCAACCGCGCGCCGCAGCCTCAATACCGATAAAGTTGGCCCCATAAGGCGCGCGGTTCAAATACTGAGTGAGAATCCAAAGTTTCGTTTTCTTCCGCTCCATCATAACAGCCTTTACCGCTTCCTTCCACTTCCACCACATCGTCTTCGGGTGCGGCTTTATAAGGCGCACTGCTTGCATCGTAATCGTGGAAGCGCCTGAAATCCTGCGGCGATAGAAAACATTCTGGAATGCCGCACGCAAAATACTTAACGGCCGCACACCACAATGTGTCCAGAAATCTCCGTCCTCCGAGGCGACGAGGGCTTTTACTATCCAATCGTTCGCTTCTGCTTCGTAATAGGGGCGGCAGTCGACATCGCCCTCACCGAGACTGACGCGCATCACATCGCCCGCCGCATCGCGCAGAATAAGCCCTCCCGCATAATCCTCCGTCCCCTCCTCGCTCCACCCGATAAAGATAAATGATAAAACAATAAAAAGCGCCATGACGACAACAGCTGCCATCAATGAAACTTTCAAGTATTTTCTGATGTTTTTCATCATATCTTTATTATATAGTCGCATCTCAAAAGAAAATCTTACAAAAAAGTACTTGGTCAGTCAACACCGCTAGCGCGGTCTTGACTGACCTCGGCATCTGAGCATCTGAGCAAAAGTGCATCTGAGCTTTTCGAGTCGTCGAGTCCGAAGCCGCAGTCGGCTTTCAGGATCTTCCCAAGCATCTTGTTCTTAATCCGTTTTGCCTCATCGTAATAATCGCCGTCCTCCAGCCCTCGCCCCCGCAACTGCATGGCTTCGCGCAACAGACTCACGAACGCCGGAACGAACTTCTGATATTCTGCGTTCTGCGGCTCTTTCTCCAGTAGCTCCTTGCAGTCACGCTTCAGATGCTC